>NZ_JBNPXS010000002.1:0-142707 GCF_050433185.1 Desulfitispora alkaliphila | reverse complement strand
CCCATCTTCTTCTAACTTATCTACTAAATTTTTCACCTTGTGCTGTGCTTGAGCTAAGGCCATTCCATAGCCAGGTATTATTATTACTTTTTTTGCTTCTTTCAAGATATTCCCAATCGTTTTCTCAGGTTTTTCTGTAACTTTCAAAGCATCTCTTTGAGTGTTATTGCTTTCACTTTCACTAGCTTTTGGCTTTTCACTAACCGATGTCTTTCCTGTCAAAATTTGCAAAAGGCTACGATTCATCGCTTTACACATAATCTGTGTTAAAATTAATCCTGCCGCACCTACAACTGCTCCTATTGCAACTAAAAGCGGGTCGTTAATAACAAATCCTGCTAGCGAACTTGCCACACCTGAACATGAATTCAAAAGGGCAATTGTCACAGGCATATCTGCCCCACCAACTCTTACAGTGAAAATCACTCCAAAAACTAGTGCAACCACACTTACCATTACAAAAAGTACCATAGCTGTACTATAAGTTGTTAATACAGTCGCCACAGTTATTGCGCCCATAATTACGAGTAAAGCTACACTAATTGCTGAATGTCCTTTTAGAACTATCGGTTTACTGCCGATTAACTGGTGTAATTTTGCCGCTGCTATTAAACTTCCACTCAGGGTAATTCCCCCCACTATAATAGCTAAACTCCCTGAAAACCTATTGAAAGCTTCTGCGTTCGATGAGTTTGAAAATACTGTTAATGCTACAAACAGGGACGCTCCTCCGCCAAAGCCATTAAACAGCGCTACTAGCTGCGGTATTTGTATCATTGCTACTTTAATTGCTAAATAATAACCAATTGCTGATCCAATAATTATCCCTATATAGAGAAGCTCTACTGTCACGATGTTATTATAGAGCATTGTAACAATAACTGCTCCAAACATTGAGATTGCTCCCAACCTATTTCCTCTAACAGCGGACTTGGGGGAACTCATTAATTTTATCCCATATACTACCCCGATTACTAACACAAGAGTTAATGCGTCATATAGAGATATATTCACACTTTATCACCTACTTTGCCTTAAACATTTTTAACATCCGATCTGTTACCAAAAAACCCCCAACTATATTAATGGTTGCCAGAACAATAGCTATAAAACCCATAATTTGGCTTGTAGTTGCTACAGCTAATGCTGTAGCAACTACTGCTCCTAATAGTGTCACTCCTGATAGTGCATTCATTCCAGACATCAGCGGAGTATGCAATAAACTAGGCACATCACTAATAACTTTGTAGCCAATTATGGTTGCTATAATAAACAGTATCACCAATCCAAGGCTACCCATTTTTATGCACCCTTTTCTTTCAATTCTACATCATTCATTGCTTCTAGCGTTCCCGCATGCACTATCTTTTTGTCTCGCGTTACCAAAGAGGATTTTATTATTTCATCTTCCTCATTTATATTTACCTTTCCTTCTGCTACTAAGTTTTTGAGATAATTGTATATATTGTTTGAAAGTAACCGAGTAGCAGTTGTAGGCATCATGCCCGGGATATTTTTGGTTCCGTCAATAGTAACTCCGTACTTCGTTATTATTTTTCCTGGTGCTGTAACCTCACAATTTCCACCTTGATCAATTGCTACATCAACAATAACTGATCCAGGTGCCATAGATTTAACCATTTCTTCTGTCACTAATAGTGGTGCTAGTGCTCCAGGAATTAATGCAGTAAGAATTACTATATCAGAACTTGCTACCTTCTCTTTTAATAGTTCTCGTTCTTTTTTTAGCCATTCTTCGGAAATCTTATTAGCATATCCTCCTTGGCCTACTGCAACGTCTTCAGGAACTCCTAAATCATGATTTTTTGCACCCAGACTCGTCGCTTGTTCTTGTGCAGCCGGCCGTATATCAGCAGCTGTAACTACTGCTCCAAGCCTCTTTGCTGTTGCTACTGCTTGCAAGCCTGCTACACCAGTTCCAATAACTAATATATTTGCAGGCTTAAGCATACCTACTGCAGTTCCCACCATCGGCATGAATTTTCCTGCTTTATTCGCTGCGATTAGTACACTTTTATAACCCGCCACTGTACTCATAGAAGTCAAAGCATCCATTGCTTGTGCTCTCGATATTCTCGGAATTCCATCCAACGTCAATGCTACTACACCTTTTTCTGCAATATCTTTAACCATCTGGTGATTCTCAGGGTTTGCAGGGTGGATAAATGTTATTAAGCATTGTCCTGGCTGCATCATTTCAGTTTCATGTTTACCTTTATTTTCATTAAACTGAGGCTCTTTTACTTTTAGAATTATATCTGCTTGAGCAAAGATTTTTTCACAGTCATTTATTATTTCTCCTCCGGCTGCTTCGTAGTCTTCATCTAGAAAAAACGCCCCTTCACCTGCCCCTTTTTCAATAAACACTTTTCCACCTTCAGAAACTATTTTTTTAACTGTTTCAGGAGTAGCAGAGACTCTAGCTTCTCCTTTCATAATTTCTTTTGGGACTCCAATTTTCAGACCTTTGAAATTCATTATAAATTCCTCCTTGCTCTTTTTGGTTGTTGTGACGTACGTACCACTAGCCTTATTATATTACACCCACTCCAGGGTTTGTCAATACCCTTTTAATAGCGTTATATACTTTTATCTAAATTATTTTTTGAATCTCCGAGAACATAATAATCGAGCTTTTCTTTAGGTATTTTTATGTATTCTTTATGCCTAATTAAGTAAAAAGTAATCCCTAACAGTATCCAAGCACCCATAGCTATCCACGACTGTTTTCCAAGAAAAGCTGGCATCCCTGGAACAACTAATAATACAAAGAAGCCCGCTGAAGAAATTGTACCAATTAAACAAAGGAGCTTACTAATTGGCTTTACTCTATCCTCTACTACACCTACACCACTATTATTCCATCTAAAGTACTTATAGGCTACAAGACAACAGTAAAAATAAGCAATTGTAACACCTGTTGCTGACATATCAACAATCCACAGTAACGCTTCTCTTCCAAACCATGGAGCAATGAGGCAAAGACCACATGTGAAAAGTATCCCATTCGACGGCGTACCATATTTAGGGTGAATTTTAACAAACCACTCTGGCAATATTTTGGCACGACCCATGGCAAACAAAAGTCTGCTCGTAGAGACAGTAAATCCATTTAAGCCAGTACCAATCCCCATAAGCAATGATAAGGAAAGAACCAGTAGACCAACTATACCGAGGAGGCCTTGAATAGAGTCTCCTGTAACCCACATAGATTCACCAGATGCAATTACACTCCATGGTGTTGAAACTGCTGTAGCTAAAATCATCAAACTGTACACTAATCCAGCAAAGAATAGTGCTAAAATAATTAGCATAAAGGCCATTTTAGGTGAAAAATCAAATTCTTCTGCTGCTTGAGGAAGGTTATCAAACCCTACGTATGCCCAAGGAGCAATAGCAACAATTGCTAGTATAGCTGTTATGTAAGACTTGTCAGGAGCAAATAAAGGTTGTGCATCCACAGCTATTGATGTTGATGGATGCATGAGTAATGATATAGCTAAAAATAAAACACCAATTAGAAAACCCATGCACATATAAAACTGAGATCTCCCTGACGCTTTTGCACCTCTAATGTTTATAAATGCTGCAAAACCTAGCGCCATGGTTGCAACAATAACTTCTCCTAAATAAACATCCCATCCTGCCACACTGTACAGGTAAACTCGTTCCACAACAGATGGCATTGTAAATTTAAATAGTAACGAAAGAGCAGAAGCATTTAAGGCTACTATACTTAAATACCCCAAGGTTAGAAACCAACCGCATATAAAAGCATGATTGCGACCAAAACCTATGTATGCATACGAAAATCCTCCACCTGATACTGGAAAGGTTTTAATCATAAAACCATAAGCAACTGCTATTGTCATCATTAAAACTGCTCCAATAGAAAACCCAATAATAGCCCCCAAAGTTCCAGCATCCGCCAACCAATTTCCTGGCAACACAAAACTACCCCATCCAATAGATGATCCTAGTGCTATCGCCCAAACCCAATGTGGCTTCAGACTTTTTTGTAGCTCTACTCGTTGTTCCATGAACTTAGCCTCCTTGTAATTTTTCTATTACAATCAACTACAGGGTTACAGGTTTCTTGATTTTAAATTTTATATGCGATTGGCTTTTTGTTCACCCCCTTTATTGTTATGTAAGCAAAGTAAACAAAAGTTGCTTTAGTACCGACGTCTGTACCAGCTTGTTACTCACATTCTAAACCCTCTTGCCGGATCTGTCAATGTGAAAAAAGTAACTTTCTCAAACTTTTTTTTCCTGGTTTGTAATTAAAAAGGGACTGAAATTCTGTAAATTACAGAATTCAGTCCCTTAGAGTACTTGAATCATTCTCATCTGTTATATTTTAAACATTTCTCCGTGCTAGATTAATTTTAAAAGCGTACATATCTGCTCTAATTATACTTTTTTCATATTCCACCAACTTATTGCTTGCTTCAAAAATAAGTCGTTCCGTGACTAATGTGCATTGTTCCTTAGTAATTTGCAATAACCCACATTCTTCTTCCGATGGCATTGAACTAGTAATAGCCTGCTCCGCTTCCCAAAGGGTCAGACCTAGTTCTGTTTCAAGCAAATCATATATAGCTGCATCATTCAGGTCATACTTAGCTAATTCAACCCCAATTTCCTTTGGATAGTATTGTTCTTCAACCATAATTGGATAATCGTTTGCAAACCTTAACCTTTTTAGATAATAAACCTCTTCTTCTCCATATAGCTCAGCAACTCTTCCAGGAGCTCTCTTGACACCTTGCTCTAATATTTTAATCCTGGGATTCATTTCCATATCTATAATTGTTTCATTATACGATCTTAAATTTCCTAACCATTCTTCCATTGGACGAAGGCGTATAAATGTACCACGACCACGGATTTTTTCTAAAATCCCTTCATCAACTAGGGCTTCTATAGTCTGTCTAACTGTAGATCTACTAACAGAAAACTCTTCCATTAATTCCCTTTCGCTCGGAATTTTTTCTTCAACCCTTTTCTTCTTGATTTCCTCTTTTAAAATATTTTTTAATTGTACATGCAATGGTATATCGCTATGCTTGTCAATAAACACTTCATATCACCCTTTTGTTCATAAATATATTTTTTATTTCCCAGTTAAAATGGAAGCAACAACTAACCATTTAAAGAGAAAAGCATGTCCTTAACTATTATACTACACAACTCCCTGTCTGAAAAGCAGGGAAACAATATTTTCTAATCTGGCATAGCGATTTCGATTAATATTTTTGAGTACTGGTTGGTAAAACTAATTATATGATAAGCATTATCTGCCCACAGAAGTCAGCAAAACAAAACTTAAAGCCGCACCAGTTCTGGGCGGCCTATATAACATACATATACTATTGTGAATTTTTATTTTGTATATCATGATGTTCCAATGGACTTTTTGAAGGGGACAGCTGTTTTTTAAAAAATTCTTCTAGAATTTCGACAAAGGACTGTGCTACTGAAGATAAAGTAGTGCCTGAAGGCTTAATCCAACCGACTTTCATGGATACATTTATGCCAGAAATCGGAATAAATGTTAAGAGATTAGAGGTTACATAATTATTTGAAATATTTGCTATCCTCATACCAAAGGATAACCCCTGACTTTTAGAAACAAAATGCATTAAGCTTCGTATATCGTTAAAAACAACTATTTTATTGGCATCTAGGTTGCAATGTTCAATGATTGTTCTATATTCCTTTTTCGCACTAGTATTAATGGCAATAAGTTGATTACTGCAGTCATTAATTGAGACACTGTCTTTGCCCCATAAAGGGTTATTTCTCCCAATGTATATATGTAGTGGTTCTTGATATATCTCCGTGAAATGTAGGTTTTTAGAATGCAACTTAGAAGCGATATCTTTTTCATCAATACTGCTAATAAAAATAATCCCCAGTTCAGACATATTCTTTTCGACACTATCAATAATTTTTATGCAGTCTGGTGTTTCTATTAAAGAAAGGTTGTTTTTAGCACCTTCATCGTCCATAACAAGCTGTTGAAATAAGTCAACTACAACATAGGAAGGCATGCTTGCAATATTTAATGAAACAGGCTTTACATAGGAATCATATTTGTGGCAAATATTTTTCATCTTTCCAAGGTTTTTATTTACCTCTTTAGAAAGTCTGACCAGTTCCTCTCCAGCCGGGGTTAAAATGACTCCCTTGCTATCCCTCGTGAAAATTTTGATATTTAATTCTTGCTCAAGCTGTTTAATGCTTGTACTTAACTGGGGTTGAGAGATGTACAAGTTTTTAGTAGCCTTATTTATGGAACCGGCCCTTGCAACTTCTAAAACATACTCCAACTGCTCTAATCTCACGAACATCCCCCTCCCAGATCAGTATACTTAAAATCATTTAGTAACTAGGTTAATTATTATTATACATTAAAGCCTATAGAACGTATACATTAAAAGTTTTATTTGTGAAAGTTATAACAGGTAATAACAAATTTGGAATAACTTCTTTTGTAGCCTAAGCATTATACTAGTTATTGAGCGGGTTTATTAAAACTTTTTGAAAATTAGGAGGGAAGTTATATGAAAAATGATGACAAATCAACAGTAAACCTAAATGAAGAACCAGCAGTTAAATTGTCAAGACCCATGCTAATATTTAGTGTTGCCACAGTGTACTGCATGTTTATCTGGAATGTCACAATCAGATTTGGTGCTAACACTCTCTATCCACTGATTCAGGAAGATTGGGCTCTAACAGATGCTCAGGTAGGTTTATTAGCAAGTGCAATTTCTCTAGGCATGGCACTTTTTGTTCTTCCGGGATCCTATATTGCTGACAAGTGGAGTAGGACAAAAATGGTAACAGTCTTGGGGTCAATATTTAGTTTAGGGTCCTTACTAGCAGGGGCTGCTGCAAGCTTTTCGTTTCTCTTATTCACTAGATTTTTTAGTGGTATTGGTTTTTCAGCGTTTGCTCCCGCAGCTAGTACATCTCTGATTACATGGTTTAAAAGGTCCATATGGGGTAAAGTCCTTGGTTTCTACAATACATCCCAACAAGCCGGGGTTTTAGTTGGTTTTATGCTCATTGGGGCACTTGCTACCAAGTATGGATGGCAAGGGACTTTTTATATTCTTGGTGCCGTTGCAATGGTTTTAGTTATATTATCTCTATTCTTACCTAAACAGCAAGGACCAAAATCTTCAAAAAATGAAAATCAAGTAAGCCTTAAAAGTGCGGTACCAGTATTATTTAAAAATAAATCGCTAGTGGGTTTGGCAATCTTTACCGGTGTTGCTAATGCCATGACTGTTGCTATGTTGGCCTTTATGCCAATATACTTTGTGCGTATTTTGGAAATGCCTCTCCAGCAGGCAGCTACCTTCACCGGCTTAACTATTTTTGTTGGTGTTGCTTCAGGACCTTTAGCTGGTACTACCCTTGATTTTTTGGTCAAGAAGGATAGGCGAGCTAGAATGTGGTTGGGAACCATCATCTTTATATTAGGTGGATTGTTTTATGCCTGGGGCTTCCAACAGGGAAGTATTCCACTAATAATGGTTGGGGCATTCTTTACGAGCTGGTTTCCTACTATATACCACACTGGTACTCAGGAATTAGTGCCTGATTGGTACAGAGCAGCTTCTTATGGTTTTGTTGTCTTGGGTCTGCAAGGAATTGGCGTGTTAGGTCCCATGATAGCAGGGTCTATATCTGATAGTGTTGGTGTACAGACAGCCTTGGTGTACGTTTCTTTAGGTTATCTAATATGTGGTTTAGGTTACTATCTCATATCCTTTGTCTATAAGAATGATTATGAGATAGCTAGGGCTATGGAGGCTGATTCATTAACAATAGGCACTAAACCGGCAGGCGAAAGTATAGGTGGATAAAATAATAAACTTATTAATTGAAAGGTGGGCTTTAACTATGTTTGATAAAGGATATTTATCACCTAATGTGGTGTATCTTAATGGAAATGTGATTACAGTAGATGATGCGAAACCTAAAGCGGAAGCAGTGGCAGTATTGGGAGACAAAATTGTTGCTGTTGGTGACAGTGCAGAAATAAAACAGATGGCAGGGCCAGATACAGAAGTTGTGGACCTTGCTGACAAGACTATGATACCGGGATTCATAGAACCTCATATACATTTTCTTGTGTATAAAATGTACGTTATTCGTTCAGTGAATGTACTATGTAAGCCTTTTGGAAAAATTGGAAAAATGGATGAACTTATTGATACTTTAAAGGAGAAAGCTGCTGTAACCCCTAAAGGTCAGTGGATAGAGGGATATAGATATGATGATTTAGGTCTAGAGGAACAACGGCATCCAACCCGTTATGATTTAGATAAGGTTTCAACTGAACACCCTATTCATTTAGGTCACCGTAGCGGCCATGTAGGGACTTGTAACTCTAAAGCACTTGAGATTGCGGGGATAAACAAAGATACACCAAACCCTCCCGGCGGTGTTTACCAAAGGGATGCTAATGGCGAGCCTAATGGAGTACTAGAGTATGGACCTGCACTAAGTAGTGTTAGAAAATTTATTCCCCAGGAAACATTGGAAGAAAATTTGGAACTAATACCCCAAATTATTGATGAGCTTCATAAAGTGGGCATTACCTCATGCCAGGATGCAGGGGTAGGCATTTTCGGAAAAGGTGATATTAATTTATTCCAAGAGGCGAAAAAACGGGGTCTATTGAAGGTAAGATTAAATATGATGATGTGGCCAACAACCATCTTTGACAGTGATGGTAACACTATTGGTTTTAATACAGGGTTTGGAGATGAGTGGTTAAAAATTGGTCCGTTAAAGTTGATCGTAGATGGTTCTGTTCCAGGGTTCACCGGCTGGCTTACTAAGCCATATTATACTCCTTATAACGGAAATAGTGAACATAAAGGTCAAAGTGCTGTGCCTATAGAAAAATTTAATAAAATGTTCATCAAAGCCCACTGTGACGGTTATCAAGTGGCTGCCCATGCAGGAGGGGATGCTGCAATAGACGCCTTTATCGAGGCAGTTCGTTTAGCACAAAAAGAATGTCCCCGCACCGATGCCCGTCATCGTATTGAGCATTGTCATGTGGTAAGGGAAGATCAGTTAGAGGCTATGGCAGAACTAGGAATAACACCATCCTTTTTTGTCCGTCATACTCACTATTGGGGTGACCACTATAAGAAAAATGTATTAGGTCCGGAAAGGGCTGCAAAAATGGATCCATTGAAAACTGCTTTAGACAAGGGTGTCAGGTATACTATTCACTCAGATGCGCCCCACGTTCTGGCAGATCCACTGATGGAAATGTACGCTGCTGTAAATCGCGTCACCTCAGGAGGGGACGTTCTAGGACCAGAAGAGCGAATTACCCCCGAGCAGGCCTTGCGGGCTATTACCCTTGATGCAGCTTGGCAAAGCTTTGAAGAGGATATTAAAGGCTCTATACAGGTAGGTAAACTGGCAGATTTTGCAGTACTAGCCGAGAATCCA
Organism: Desulfitispora alkaliphila; assembly: GCF_050433185.1. Classification (NCBI taxonomy): domain Bacteria; kingdom Bacillati; phylum Bacillota; class Desulfitisporia; order Desulfitisporales; family Desulfitisporaceae; genus Desulfitispora; species Desulfitispora alkaliphila. The sequence goes on along the minus strand of NZ_JBNPXS010000002.1, from coordinate 133,194 downwards.
CTGGAGGTAGCACCAGATAGAATTAAAGATATTAAAGTTGAAGAGACAATCATCGGCGGGAAAACTGTTTACAAAGCTTAATTTTAAAAAATATATAGACAATTCTATTACTTGGAGGTTATAGTGCTATGAGTAATGACTTAAAAGAAAGAATCATCAAAGAAGTTGATGCTGTAAAGGACGAAATTATTGAGATTAATGATTACCTATATAAAAATCCAGAATTAGGGTACCAGGAATTTAAAGCATCGAAGCTTCTCACATCAAAACTAGAAGAGGCTGGGTTTGAGGTTCAAAAGGGCATCTGTGGTATGGAGACAGCTTTCAAGGCAGAATTTAAAGGGAAGGGATCAGGCCCAAAGGTAGCCCTCTTGGCCGAATATGATGCTCTGCCTGAACCTGTTGGACACGGATGCCAGCACAACCTGATAGGGGCAATTAGCGTTGGTACTGGATTGGCCCTAAGCAGGGTGATGTCTGAACTTAATGGCTCTCTCTATGTATTTGGCTGTCCCGCAGAGGAGGGAGTAGTGGATAATGCAGGGGGTAAGGTTCCCATGATCGATGAATTCAAAGAGATGGACACTGCTATGATGATCCATGGAGCACAATTCAACACAGATGGTTCCGAAAATGTGTTGAACCTAAACAGAGAAGCCCTTGAGATAACCTTTCTTGGAAAAGCGGCAAGTGCAGCTCAAGCTGAATTTGCTAGTGAAGGTATCAACGCCCTTGAGGCCTGTATGCTATTTTGGCAGGCCCTAAACGCCTACAGGCTTCAGATGAAGGATGGGGCCAGGGTCTATGGCATTATTACAGAAGGTGGTACAGCAGTAAATGTAATCCCTGAAAGAGCAGTGACAAGAATTCTGATAAGAGTTGAGGACTACCCCTATTTCCTTGAGCTTGTGGAGAAGGTGAAAACAATGGCTGAAGGGGCAGCTATGGCTTTAGGTGCAAAGGTAGAGATACGATCTACTGCCAACAGGTACCTGTCCTTCAATCCAAACCAGAATCTAGCTACTGCTTATGGGAAGAATGCTGAATCACTAGGATTACCTCTTTTTAAAGTCCCTGCAGGTATAGGAGGTGGCGCCTCAGATATGGGAAATGTTAGTCGTGTCTGTCCGGCCATACATCCCTTCGTAGCCTCTATGCCCAAGGGCACGCCAAACCATACTGCAGATGCTGCAGATGCGTCTGTGTCCGAGTTAGGTCACAAGATGGCTGTTTTAGGTGCTAAGGCTCTTGGTATGACAGCGGTTGATGTATTGACTGGAGTTATCGATACTGAAGTGATGAGAAAGGAGTTTGAAGAAACAACAGCTAAAATGCTTAATAACGGCTCTTAAGTTCTGTTAATATAAAGTTAATTAGCTAGGGATTAATTTAATTAGTCCCTAGCTAATTAAAACTTCGCATCTTATAAAAGATAAAAGAAGGAATTATAAAAGTTTTGTTAAACTTACTTTAGTAGAGATACTCGCTTTATTTTAAATGACCAAAATCACGAGGTGAGGTATGGGACATGATTTTATAGTTGCTTTTGGTTGGATTTCTCTTGCACTAGTTGTTGGTACCGTCCTAAGGTCTAAAATCTCCTTTCTGCAAAGTATGCTGGTTCCTAGCTGTGTAATAGGTGGGCTGGTTGGCTTCGTTTTAATTAATACGGGCATAATACATGTCCCCGCAGAACTTTTGTCAATCATAGCTTTTCAATTGTTTGTTATATCCTTTATCTCAATAGGGTTAACTGATGTAGAAAGACAACATACAAATCAATCAAACATCCTGGGGAAAAACTTGATCAAAGGGGCCATATGGATGGCTGTAGTTTGGCAGGTAATACTCATTGCCCAAAGTATTGTCGGGGTAGGTACCATCATGGTTGCTAAGCTGTTTGGAAGTTCTATGGATCCCTATTACGGATTTCTACTCCCCTTTGGATTTGCTCAAGGACCAGGTCAGGCTGTAGCCTTTGGTACAATGTTTGAGGGTTTTGGATATGAGAATGCGGCCTATGTTGGATTGACCATTTCAGCTATAGGATTTTTGCTTGCCTTCCTGGTGGGTGTTCCCCTTGCTCGATTGGGAATAGTCAGGGGTTTGGCAAAAAATGCCGGGAATATTTCTGAGGATTTGCTTAAGGGCTATTTTCCTAAGGAAAGACAAAAGGAAAGTATGGGTTACTTAACCTTTCATAATGCCAATATAGAAACTCTAGCGTTTCACTTTGCTCTAATTATGATTACTTATCTAATTGCATACAGTTCTCTTAACTGGATTGCAGAGTTAATACCGTCTATGTTAGGTACAATCATACTAGGCATTTTATTTGTATGGGGCTTATTGACAGGATACCTTGTCAAATGGATCATGCGAAAATTCAAAGTTGCACAAGTTCACAGCAATGATATTCAAAAAAAGATTACAGGCTGGTTTACAGATTATCTAATTGTCTGTACGTTTATGACTGTGCAGTTGAGCATTCTCAAGGAATGGATTTCTCTTATTATCATCACCTGTCTTGTCGGTGGACTGGCTACAGCATTGATCGCATTTTATTTTGGTCAAAGAACTGGCTTGTCCAGTGATTTTGAAAGAAGTGTCGGTTTGTATGGTATGGCAACCGGGACAGTGCCAAGCGGCATAGCGCTTGTTAGAATTATGGATCCAAACTTTAAGACAACAATATGTGTAGAATTTGGTATAATGCAAGCTGTAGGTTTGGTTTCATTAGTTTATCTATCATTGATACTTAAACCAGTTGTGTCAGGTTGGAGCTTAGAATGGACGATGCTTGCACTGGTAGCTTGTTTGATACCTTTACTTATAATATTAAAGGTATTTAAACTTTGGGTAAAAAGAAACTAAAAATTTAAGCACTCTCTTTTTTAAGTCACAGCTGCCCTTGCCGCAGATAATCTCCAGTTCCTTCCTGCAATAGAAATCACTGTTTTTGTCTTTGTTTTCAAAGCTACCAATAGGGGCACGTATTATAGTACTCCAACATGCCCCTCCCTCTCTTCCCATTTTCACTTATTTGTCTACAGCTTCACCAGCACCTTGCCCAGCCTAGTAGTTACAGTTTGGCGTAGCTCTCCGGAGGTGCATTTGCTGTCCACATATTTAGTTACTATCTTTTCTACTTCCTCCCTTTCCTTGCCTCCAAAGCGGGATAGCATATCTGTTAAGATGGTTATGGCGTCTTCCCGCTTCATTATATCTGGATTACTCTCCTCCCACACCTTAAAGCTTAACTGATATCCTCTAGTGTATAAGTAATTGACAATATAAAAGATATCCCCAGGCCAAGGAGGCATTTCCTCTTGGTATACTTCCGGCCATAATTCAATCAGGGCAGGACTATCCCGCCTGCCTGCAAAGCTACTGATATAGCAGTATTTAGTGGCACATGCCAAAGCCTTTTCCAGGGTTTCTGCATCATTAATCCCCGGATTCATCGAGGAAAATACTATATCATAGCTACCCCTTAGGTTATATTTATCAATATCCATCTCTTCTTCCCATTTGTCCTCGATGGTTTCTATATTAGTCAGCTTATTATCAGCTGCATATTGCTCCATCAGCTCTATCATCCTACTCGAAGGCTCTAGTGCAGTGACTGTTTGACACTCTTTAGCCAAGGGAATAGCAAATGATCCAGGGCCTGCTCCGATATCTAAAATCTTTGATCCAACTAGTTCTACTCCTTCACTTCTCAGCCAGGTTATGATCTTGTTAACTCGCTTTTCACCCTGCTTACCTGTGGTGTTTTTCTTGAAATTCTCGGCTCTTCGATTCCAAAAGCCAACCACATCTTTATCATTATCTTTAAACAAGGAGCTTTCTTTCGCTTGCTTCCACACCTGCTCCCAGTATGGGTATTGATTTGGATTATTTTCTATTTTAAACATCTCCTCTCAAGATATCTTACACCTACTCTCCAAAATGGGCATGGCTTCCACCAGCGCCTGGGTGTAGCTGCTTTTAGGGCTACCAATCACTTGACTTGTGGGCCCCTCCTCCACAATCTGACCTGAGCGCAATACCAGCATCCGATCACTGACCTTTCTGGCAAGGGCCATGTCATGAGTAATAAAGACTATACTCAACCCCCGCTGCTCCTGTAGGTTTAATAGTAGCTTCGCCACTTTTGCCTGAACACTAGGGTCCAAGGCAGCAGTGGGCTCATCTGCTATTAGCAGCTTGGGGTTTAAAACCAAGGCCCTGGCTATTGCTACTCGTTGAGCTTCCCCTCCGCTCATGTGGTGTGGGTAGACCTGCAGGAATTCCTCGTCATTGGGCAGCTCTACCTGAGCCAAAACTTCCTTCACCCGCTCTTTTCTCTCTTCTACAGTTCCCTGCTTGTGAATATCTAAGGGCTCCTGCACCGCTTCTAACACTGTCATGCGGTGACTAATGGACTGCCCTGGATTCTGGAATACCATCTGAACTAGTCTGCTGTATTCTTTACGCCTTCTTTTGTCTCCAACACTGATCCCGTCCACAGAAACACTGCCCTCATTGCTAGGCAAAAGACCCATAATCAGCTTGCCCATAGTGGTTTTGCCCGAACCGCTCTCACCCACTAAGGCCATTGTCTCACCCTGATATAGGGTAAAGCTCACTTTGTCTAAGGCTCTAAATCCATCAAAGGCCTTCCCCAGCTCCCCTACTTCTAGTACGGGCACTATTCCTCCACGCCAGCAGGCGACTTCCCTATTGCTATTAATTTTATCCAATTGAAGCATCGGGGTCTCACTGCTACACCTGGCTAAGCTCTGGGAGCAGCGCTGAGAAAATCCACACCCTTCAGCACTCCTAATCATCTGACCAGGGATGCCCTGAAGATCTTTGGCGGTAGTCATATTGGGAAAAGATCGCAATAATCCTCTGGTATACGGGTGCCGTGGCTGGGATAACACCTGCAGGGCAGGCCCTTTCTCTACTATTCTGCCATTGTATAGTACAGCAACTTCATCAGCTAGTTCTATAGCCGTATCCATGTGATGGGTTATCAACAGGAGACTACAGCGCTTTTTAACCTGCTTCAACAGGCTCACAATTTCCACTTTAGTGAGGGGGTCCAGCGCAGCAGTAGGTTCATCTAGAATTAGTAGCCTAGGTTCATTGGCCAAGGCCATGGCAATAAGAGCTCGCTGCTTTTGACCACCTGAGAGCTGATGGGGGTAGTGATGAAAAAGTCTCTCCTCAAGCCCAACCTCTCTCAAAACAGCAGTGCCCTTCTTCTCTGCTTCTTTCTTTCCGCATCTCTGATGCACTGTGATTGGCTCTACAACTTGACTGAAAACCGGGTAAAGAGGGTTTAGAGCACTCTCAACATTTTGAAAAACCATGGCTATTTTATTCCACCTGATTTTCTCAAGATCCTTTTGATTGCATTGAAGCAGGTCTTGCTCATCCAGCATAATCTTCCCTTCAACCTGTCCCCTACACAACCCCATGGTAGCAAGAGCTAAGCTAGTCTTACCCGTACCCGATTCTCCCACAAGGGCCATAGAGGTCCCTGTAGGCACCCTTAGGTCTAGACCCCTGATAATTTCCTGATTATCATAGCTTATTGTCAGGTTACTAATCTCAAGCATTGCCATTCCTCCTCAATCTGGGATCTAAAGCGCTCTCCAAGGCAAACCCCACAAAGCTCAGTGCCATTACAGTAAAAGACAAACACAATCCAGCTGGCAACAGCCACCAAACCCACACATCTAGATAAACAAACTGAAGCGAGTGGTAAATCATCTTGCCCCAGCTGACCACTGTGGGGTCAGTCATCCCCAAAAAGGACAATCCAGCTTCCATAAACACTGCCCGCCTAGCCCCTTGAATGGCTCCTGCCGTCAAGATAGGGCCTAGGTCTGGGATTATGTGTTTTCCTGTAACATAGAGCCAATTAGCTCCTGCCGCCCTAGCAGCCCAAATATGCTCCCGCTCCTTTAATGTCAAGGTCTGAGAGCGAATTATTCTGGTACTAGCAGGCCACTGGAGCAATCCCAGTATAATAATCAGCTGAATCGTTCCCGGTTGTATGTACACGGCTACTAAAATAACAATAATCATAGCTGGCATAACCAGGAATATATCCACAGTGCGCATGGCCATCCGATCCCATGGCCCTCCTAACACAGCAGCTGTGGTGCCCATTAAAAGTGCTATCGTTGTGGCTAGAAGACTAACCCCTAGGGCTACTGTCAGGGAAGTCTTAGCACCTGCTAGGAGTCGAGAAAAAATGTCCTGCCCTACATCATTAGTTCCCAGCCAATGTTCTCCCGAAGGCTTGACAAATGCTTCTGCTGCATAGTCGCCAGGAGCATAGGGAGCAATTATATTTCCCATTACCGCAACTACCAAAAGCAGTGTCAGCATCACCAAACCCACTCTTCCCATATTGTTTCCCGTGACTTCTTTTACATAGTTAATATGCATTTTTAACCCTCGGATCTATTTTTCTATAACTCAAATCAGTTAGATAATTAAATACTAGTACAAATAAGGCTACCACTAGAAGCACCCCCTGCATTACTGGGTAATCTCTGGCATAGAGGGCTGTGTGTATTACTGTACCTAACCCCGGGTAGGAAAAGACTATTTCCACAAACATTGCGCCTGTTACCATTCTCCCCAGCTGCATCCCTGTTCGGGTAACTAATGGCATCAGGGAGTTTTTCCCCGCATGCTTATATCTAATTTGGCTCTTTGATAATCCCTTGGCTTTGGCTGTGGTAATATAGGGCTCACTGATAGTAGCAATCATTGTGTTCCTGGTCATAAAGTAGGCTCCCGTAATATTCACTAGGGTCAGGGCAGTTACGGGAAGAGCTAGGTGAAGTAGCACATCTGCAAGTAGAGCTATGCCCGTTAAATCAGCATAGGCTGTCATCCCTCCGCCCATAGGGAAAATTCCCATCCCTACAGAAAACACTAGCAGCAGTACTATCCCCATAAAGAAGTCAGGCATTCCGTTTAAAAGCATCAATCCCCCTAGCATGGATAATTCCCACTTACTACCCCGCCTCCAGCCAGACTCTATACCCATCATAGCTCCGATCAAGGTAGATAGTACTATGGCAGTTCCTACTAAAAGCAGGGTCCAGGGCAAAGCCCCTAAAATCACCTCTATCACAGGAGCCTTATAATAATAGGAGTAACCCAAGTCTGCTCGAGCCATAGACCCTACATAGGCTATAAACTGCTCTCCTATGGTGTCATCCACAGCCATACGCTCTCGCAGCTGTTCCTGCATCTGCTCCGACATGGTCATCACTGCCTCTTCACCATAAATAGCCATAAAGGGGTCCCCAGGCATGAGCCTGGGTATGGTAAAATTCAGTATTAGGATTATGGCAAATGCAATAATGTAATTGCTGGCTACTTTCCCCTTCATGGCTAACTCCTTTCAATTAAAAGGTTATTGCACAAAGCTCATCTTATCAAAGGCTATAGGGACACCTCCCCCCATACCCCCAGAAGGAACATAGAACTCAAATCTTCCATCGTGACCCCAAATGCTATCTGGGTAGTATAAGGTTAAGCAGGGTACATCTTCACTATACAGCTCCTGAATGCGGTCAACCTTTTCTCTACGAAGGTCCTCATCCATAATTTTCGCTTGCTCTTGTAGGAGCTTTGTCAGTTGTTCGTTGTCCCGATACCGGGCACTATTAAAGTGCTCACCTAAAATCATTCTGTTGAGTATATGTGGATCACTTCCCAGTCCACCGTGACCTGAAAGAGCTATATCAAATTCCCAGTTACTCACTCTACTATCTAATGTTGTGTTCTCCAAGCTGCGTAAATTTACTTCAATCCCCACCTGCTCTAGCTGCCTTTTAATGTTCTCAGCCTCCCGCTCAAAGCGTGACATCAAAACCAGTTCTAGCTTCAGCTCTTCTATCTCCATTGCCTCTAAAATAGTCCTTGCCTTCTCTGGGTCATGGTTGTACTGTTTAATATTTGGATTATACCATTGGGAATCTTTAGATAACAAACCAGGGTTTCCTGAAACTCCGTTCCCTCTGAGCACAACCCTCACAAGCTCCTCCCTATCAATAGCATAGGCTAGTGCTTGTCTAAACCGAACATCACTCATGGGCTCTTTTTGATGATTTATCATCAGTTTTGCATTCCAGTCATAGGTTCCCCTAACTACAGTTAAGCCTTCCTCTTTTATTTCCTCAACCAACTCAGATGGCACTGTAGCAAAATGTACATCCCCCCGCTTCAGTGTAGCAGGCGCCATCTCATCGCTGATTTTCACAAACTGAAGTCTGTCCACCTGCACTTGGCCTCCATAGTAGTCTGGGTTCTTCTCATATAAATATGTTCCCTGCTCTCGGTTGTAATCTCTCAATATAAAAGGACCCGTGCCCATCACTGCCTCAGGCTCTGAAAACTCCATTGGATTATCCACACTGCTCCAGATGTGCTCTGGCAGCATGGGTACTGTGGCAGCCACATTGTTTAAAAAGGGAGCACTGGGCTCTTTTAAATACACTATGACCTCTCGATCAGATATCACTTCTGCTCGATCAACGCTTTCTATATCAGACACAAAGGTATAGGGATGCTCCTTCATGTATTCAAAGGTAAAGGCCACATCCCTACTGGTAAAATCTTCTCCATCATGCCATGTTACCCCTTCATTTAATACAAACCTATAGGCTATCTCTTCCTCTAGATACTCCCACTCCTCTGCTAAAGCCGGGATAAAGTCCTGTTTGTCCTTCCAGATTAATTTATCAAATAGATAACTCATTCGCACATAACCCGGACCCCGCTGGTAATGCTGATAGGGAGTAGGATAACCCCAGTCTCCGGTTGAGCAAGCAACTACAAAGGTGTTAACTGACTCACTATCTTTTTCACCTACATCCTCACTACCTCCACAGCCTACAAGCATCACCATGGATAGTATTAACGCTATACACAATATTGCCCACTTTCTTGCTACCAACCCCTGTTGTATTCGGCTCCAGCACATTGCAGGCATACCAGTTCACCTCCTACAACCCTTATCTTTGACTCCATTGCTCCCTCTCTACACTGGGCACAAGTCACTGTATTGAAAATCTTGGCCTTATGCGGAAATTCCAAGTCGATCTTCTCTACCTTGGCAAACTCTGCCTTAGGCATTTTTACAATATTGTAAGCCCTATCCCAGTGTGCCTTGTTAAACTGCTCTTCCTCCTCTGGAGTAGCCTGCCCACTCATTACCTTTTTTCTAAGCGCTTTTGCATCCTCTGACACTGACATGACCCCTAGCTTTACGGCTACTCTAACCGCATCTCCTGTTCTTCTATTTCCCAGGATTAATACCTGCTTGCCGTAATCTCTGTAAATCAGATTACCTTTACCCATTGTGCAACCAGTTAGTACTTGAACCGCATCTACACCACAGGCATCATTCTCCACAATGGCTACTAACTCTTCATCTTCAGCTCGCTCTACCCCTAACTCGGCCAAGGCAATTTTAGTGGCATTGTAACCTAGAGCCAAGCCTGGACATACATGACCGTGAAATTGAACACATGTCTCAAACATCTAATAATCTCCTCCTTTTGACAAATAAAAAAAGCAGACCAAAAAATCACGTCTTTTGACATGACCTTCGTGGTCTACTCTAGCCTTCGTGGCTTTATTGTTAGAATATTTATACTATTAACACAATCTTACTGCTATCCCTTGTCTTTGTCAAGATAAATTATAAGTCTGCTGTCAAGATAATGTTTGTACCAGGACTTTTTGCATCAACTGGATTAACTGTAATTAATACACCTGCTAATTTTCCCAAACTCTCCTGGCTTACTGGACATGTTAGTATATGAGCCTTATCTAAGCTGTTTTCTAAGTTGCCTGCACAAATAAACTTAACTATTCCAGCTATATTTAACTCCAGCCAAACCTGATACTTCACTTCTTCTTCCCCTCCCAGGGGTATGACCTCAATTCCAGGAAGGTTTTTTGTTACAACCTTGATTGCCTTGTTATCAGAATCCACTTGAATATAGCCACTGATATTTGGTATCATGCCCGTGGGCACAAGTTTAACTTTATGACTCAAGATATCTCAGCTCCTTTTATTAGGCTTAGATATCTTATTCGCTTAGCATAGATATTGTTAACAACGAAATTATCTCTCTAGCTTTTCTAAGCGGGCTACTCTATCCTTTATGGGAGGATGAGTGCTAAACATGCTGCTCAACTGGTCCCTCGTCAGTGGGTTTATAATAAACATATGAGATGCAGCTTCGTTAACCTGCATAGGTGCTCTTTGAGCGCCTCGCTCTAATGTCATAAGAGCGCTAGCAAGTCCCTTGGGATTTCCAGAAATCTCTGCTCCTACTTTGTCAGCCTCGTATTCGCGGCTTCGGGATATTGCAGATCTAACCAAAAGTGCGGCTATAGGCGCCAAGATCACAGCCAAAATCTGAACCACTGCAGTAGCGGCATTTCCACCCCTATTACCCCTACCAAACATAGCTCGATAGCGTCCCATTTGGGCAATCATTGTCAGGGCGCCTGCCAATACTGCCGCAATAGTGCTGATCAAAATATCCCTATTCTTAATGTGGGCCAGCTCATGGGCCACAACCCCTTCTAATTCCTCTCGATCCATCATTCGCACTAATCCTGAAGTAACAGCAACCACCCCGTTCTTAGGGTTTCGGCCTGTAGCAAAAGCATTGGGCTGTGGGCTATCCATTAAGTAAAGCTTAGGCATAGGCATATTAGCCCTTTCGCACAACCTTCTAGTCATATCGTACAGCCACGGTGCTTCTTCTTCAGATAAGGGCCTTGATTTGGTCATCTTTAGCGCTAACTTATCGCTAAACCAATATGTTCCAAAGTTCATCACAATAGCAAACACAAAGGCGAACTGAACGCCAACGTCCCCAGCTATTAGATTACCTGCAACTATAAATATTACGGTCAATACTATCATCAAAGAAAATGTCTTTATTGTGTTCAAAAAATCACCCCCAGCAGTTTTTCAATCTGATATATATTATATCAGATATGGATTGAAAAACAAAAGAGCAAACTATGCTTTTGAACTTGCAAGGCGTTGTGATATTTTTAATGCTAACCCAGCTCCAATAAATGCTTTTATAAAATCAAACCCGATAAAGGGAAAAAAGCCTACCTTTAATGCAGCGCTTACAGATACAGCAGCACCCACATAATAATTTAATACTACATACATATAAGGAAGACCTATAGCATAGATTACAGCTAATCCCGCTACCATAGCTCCCATGTATACTCCAAAGGTGTGTCTACCAACTCGCTCTACAATAAAACCAATCACATAAGCCCCTGCTATAAAACCAAATAGAAAACCTGCTGATGGTTTTAACAAGTAACCCAGGCCCCCATAGGGAGGAGATGCAAACACAGGAATTCCCACTAGCCCTATCATTACATATATCAAAAAGCTTAACGCTGCCAACTTTGACCCCAACAGTATTCCTGCTAGCATAGCTATTAATGGTAGCATGCTAAAGGGAACAACTGCCTCACCACCGTACTTGGAAATCATAGCTGCTACCACGCAGATTGCAGCAAATAGGGATACTAATATCATATCTCTGGTGCCTATCTTCATTTCACATTCACTCCTTCAAATTAATTAATGTATACTAGTGTAATTATGTAAACTTTTTTTTATCAGTGGTTAACAATTGTCCTAAAATAAAACTTGGCTTTTGCCAAGATTTATTTAGCCACTCTAATGGACACGTCTCCAGCGGATACAGCTTTTCTACCTTTTTCAGTCTCTACTAACAGGGAACCGTCAGCATCTACTCCTTGAGCAATTCCAGTATATTGATGGCTAAATTCCTGAACCAAAACCTCTTTTCCGTAGGTCAAGTCAAGCTCTTGCCACCTTTTCAGGGTGCTCTCAAACCCATTCCCCACAAAACTAACATACTCACGTTCTAACTCCAGTAAAATCTGGGCAGCTATATCCTGCCTCAGGGCCCGTTGCCCACTGGCTAAGGCCACTGAAGTAGCTATATCATTCAGTTCTTCAGGAAAATCAACAGCTTCCTGATTCACGTTTACTCCCATTCCAATTATTACATAGTCGATTAGATCTACCTCCGCCTTCATCTCGGTCAGAATACCACAAACCTTCTTACCCTGATAGTAAAGGTCATTTGGCCACTTTATTCCCAGCTCCACTCCAGTAACATTTTTCACTGCTTTAACTACTGCCACAGCTGCCACAAAGGTAAGCTTAGCTGCCCCTGTAGGCGGTATCTTAGGTCGCAGCACAACAGACATCCAAATGCCCTTTTGGTCAGCGGAATGCCAAGCTCTGCCCCTTCTCCCCCTGCCTCCAGTTTGCTCCTCTGCAATAGCTAGGGATCCCTCTAGAGCTCCTTCATCCGCAAGCCTTTTAGCCCAGGTGTTGGTGGAATCCACTTGCTTTTTATAGTGGATGTCCCGAGAGAAAATGCTGTCCCCTAGCTTTATCTTAAGCTCTGGAGGATATAATATGTCGGGAGCTTCTACTAACATATAACCTCTACGGGATTTAGATTCTATTAAATATCCTTCTGCCTTGAGAGAATTTATTTGCTTCCAGATGGCTGTTCTGCTAACACCTAATTGGACGCTTATATCCTCTCCAGAGATAGGTGTACCCTTATTATGCTTTAACAGCTCTAATATCTTCTGTTTCATATGTTTACCTCACTAGCTTAATTTGTTTAACAGTAGCATACAATAAGGGAAGTCTTTTGTCAACCATCTATATTTTAAGGTTAACAAGACTCCCCTTTAATTATTTATCTAACTCAGCTATTTTGTCACCTATAATCCAGTAACGAAATGGTTTACCTGTAAACCCGTGAATTGCTCCAATCATAGCGTAGCCCAACACTGCAAACTGTGCTAATCCAAATAATAAACTCATTCCTCCAAGGCTCCATAAGCCTGCTTGGGGACTGACCCATATACCCCTGCTATGCAACAAACCAAATCCCCCAGCAAAGCTAGCCATAATGGTGGCTCCTATTACCATGCCCAATAGGTAGACAACTATTTGGTAGCCCATTGCCTGTTTGGCGTGCTCTGCCACAAAACTAGATGTCTTTTTTTTGCTCAGATATAGTACTACTACCGCTAGAAACCCAACTAGATTGAAAAATATGGCTAAGTGACTAGCACCTGCAAATAGTTTATCTTCCCCCTCCAAGCTATCACCCCGTTCTATTTAATATCTCCATGACGTTCTCCTATAGCTATTTCCTCTACTTCATTTCCCTCACCCATAAATATGAGCTTAGGCTTATGCTTCTTCGCTTCCTCTTCAGTCATAATTGCATAAGATAGAATAATTGCAGTATCTCCTGGCTGCACTAAGCGAGCTGCTGCCCCGTTCAGACAGATAACTTTTGATCCCCGCTCTCCTGATATTACATAGGTCTCAAGTCTAGCTCCATTGTTGTTGTTTACCACGTGCACCTTTTCATTTGCTAGGATGCCTGCCTCATCTAATAAATCCTGGTCTATTGTAATGCTTCCCACATAATTAAGATTAGCCTCTGTAACCGTAGCCCTGTGAATTTTTGATTTTAACATTTGTAAAAACATCTCACTTCACCTCCAGTATAACATTATCGATAAGTCTCGTCTTTCCAAACCTCACTGCAAGTGCTATTAGCACCTTACCCTCTAACACCTCTAATTTCTGCAGATTGTCGCAATCCCTAACTTCTACATAATCTATCTCAGCCAGGGACGCTTGTTGTAGCTCCCTGGTTATTCTATCTTTAATTAATTGAGCACTTTTTTCCCCACCTGTTACCAACCCCTCAGCTAACTTTAAGGAGTTGTATAGCACTGGAGCTTGTTTCCGCTCTTCCGAGCTCAAATACACATTCCGAGAGCTCATAGCTAAGCCATCCTCTTCCCTTACTATGGGAACAGTTACTATCTCAAGGGGCATATTCAAATCCTTTACCATCTTTTCAATTATCAATTTTTGCTGAGCATCCTTTTGACCAAAATAAGCTCTATCTGGTTGCAAGATATTAAATAGCTTTGCTACTACCGTAGTAACTCCGCGAAAGTGCCCTGGGCGCGAACTACCACACATTACGTCATTTAACCCTGTTACTTCTACGAAAGATGAGTGGGTTGAAGAGTACATTTCTCTAACCGAAGGTGTAAAAATCACATCTACTCCTACCTGGTTGGCTTCATTCTGATCACGGCTCAAATCTCTAGGATATTCCTCGTAGTCTTCACCAACCCCAAACTGCAAGGGGTTTACAAAAATACTCACTACTACTAAGTCACATTCTTCCTTTGCCCGTCGCATCAACTCTAAGTGTCCTTGGTGAAAGTAACCCATTGTGGGTACTAGCCCTATGGAAAGTCCTTCTTGTCTAACCCCTTTGAGCCATTTCTTATATTCTTCTATATCTTTAATTGTCTTCACTGACAACACCAACCTTCACATCATTTTTGCTAAGAAGCTGTGTTAAATTCAGGGCTAGCTCAGAACTCAAATCTCCCCGTTGCTCAGTGAGTTGCACAGCAACTTTTCCCAGATCTCTGTAAAGAATATCATACTGAGGCATGGTTTCTTCTATAGCACTACAGTGCCTCTGCACTGTTGTAATGTCTCCCCGCGCAATAGGACCTGTAAGAGACTTGGGGACACCAAGCTTTTCTATATTAGATACGCTCCCCTTTATCAGTGGCAATAGTGCCTCCAGTGCCATTTCTCTAGTAAATCCTGAGCGCTCCATCATTTCACAGGAAACCTGAGTGAGTGCCACTAGATAATTAGAGGCCACCACAGCAGCTGCATGGTATAGAACCTTATGTTCTGTTTCTATTACTTGCAATTTACCTTCTAAGTGATTAACCAACGTTTTTAACTTTGTCTCAATTAACTCTTTGTCACCCTCTAGAGTAAATACAGCTCCCCCAATCATTCTAACTGCCTGTTCTGCAGTAGCAAAAGACTGAAGGGGATGAAAGGAAGCTGTGGCTAACCCTTTTGCTTCTAGACTTTTTAATACATGGCAGCTGTGTACTCCACTGCAGTGTATCACACCTTTGCTTCTTCTATAGTCTTTATTGAGTTTGAGAGAAATCTCATTAGCTACTGCTTCAATGGCATCATCAGACACAGAGAGGACCGTAAGATCAGCTGCGACCACAACCTGGTCATTATCCATTACTTCTGCTCCTACTTCTCCGGCAAGCTTTTCAGCCTTATTTTTACTTCTACTGGCAACTGCCACAACTTGATAGCCTTTTATGGAAAGCAACTTCGCCAAAGCAGAACCCACTCGACCAGCTCCTACTATTCCCAACTTCACAGCGCCACACCTCCAAAAATAAATAAACGCCTCCCCTGACATCTACGGGAAGGCGTAAAAAACCACAGTCCTCCTATGGTAAATAACTGACACTTCTTCCCGTCTCGGTCTAAACAGATCCAAGCGGTATTTTGTTTGCATTATATCATCTTTTCTATCCCTACACAACAGCCCTTACGCTGAAGATCTTCTAGTTTATCATTTAAAATTATCTTGTCAGGAGTCATCAGTTCAGGTGCTATTTCCATCAAAGGTATTAGTACAAAACCTCTTTCCAACATCCTCGGGTGAGGAACAGTAAGCTTTTCAGTCTGTATGGTTTTCTTTCCATAAAGTAAAATATCTATATCTATAGTCCGCGGCCCCCAGCGCTGTTCTCTAACCCTACCTAAGTCTAGCTCTATTTTCTGTAAAAAGTGCAAAAGCTCCCCTGATAACAGTTCAGTTTCTATTTCCAATGCAGTATTTACAAACCAATCCTGATCAGTGTAGCCTATAGCTGGGGTTTTGTACATGGACGCCTGCTTTACTACCCTGATTTTAGAGTTTTTGTCTATTAGCTCTATTGCCTGTAAAATGTTTTTTTCCTTTTCTCCCACATTACTGCCTAAACTTAAATATACTTTGTTAGTCATTTCTCTCCCTCATTATCTCTATAGCAACGTTATTAAAAATCCCTGCAATTGGTGCTTGAGGTTTATTGACCCTAACCTTACACCAATAAACCTTATCTATTGTGAGCACATAAGATGCTATTTCTTCTGCTAGCTTCTCAATTAGATTAAATTTTTGGTTCACTACTATATTTTTAACCCCATCATAAACAGTGGCGTAATTAATGGTATCCTCTATTTTATCTGACTTTCCAGCTTTTGCTCCCTCAAAGCCTATTTCCACATCTACTAAAAAACGCTGTCCCAGATCTTTTTCCTCCTGGAGGACACCGTGATAAGCGTAAAATTCCAACTTTTCCATGATGATTTTTTCCATTAGAAACTCCTCCGGACAATAGCATCTGTCATCTTAACTGTTCTAGCCATTTCTGTTACATCGTGAATACGCACTATATCTGCTCCTTTTGCTATCCCCAGGGTAACTGTTGCCCCAGTTCCCTCTATCCGTTGATCTGCAGGCAGGTCTAAAGTTTTGCCTACTATAGACTTTCGAGATGTGCCCAGCAACAACGGATATCCTAGTGTCTTAAATTCTTCTAAACGATACATAACTTCCAGGTTCTGTTCATAGGTCTTCCCAAAGCCTATCCCTGGGTCTATAATTATATTTTCTTTCTTCACTCCAGCTTCCAAGCACTTAGCAATACTCTCTCGAAAACTTTTGAATATATCTCCCATTAAATCTCGGTAGTCGGTTCCCTGTTGATTGTGCATAATTATATAAGGTAGCTCTGATTTCGCTACTACTTCCGCCATTTTCGGATCTGGGTTTACACCCCACACGTCATTTATCATGTGAACCCCTAACTCTGCACAGCGTTCTGCCACTTCGCTTTTATATGTATCTATGGAGATGGGAACTTCCAGCTGACTTACAAGAGCCTCCACTATAGGGACAACTCTGTGCAGTTCTTCCTGTAAATCTACTGGGCTGGCGGTAGGTCTAGTGGATTCTCCACCCACATCAATAATATCTGCACCCTCTTGGACCATTTGCTTAGCTCTTTCTAAGGCTGATTCAACCTGATGGAATTTCCCCCCATCAGAAAATGAATCGGGAGTCACATTTAAAATCCCCATGACCAATGTTCTATCGCCTAGTAATAGCTCTTTACCGTTACAGTTTAACACCCTGGCCTTTTTTCCCTCCCAAGCGCCTAGAGCTTCTTTTATTTCTGATCCAATTTGCTTTAAGCCAAAGGGCTGCATTCGCAATTTATTGCACAGCTGTTGTAATTGCTTAACTGTACCCATTAAGATTACATCAGTCTTGTCCACACTATGGGCCACTACCCCTCTAGCCACAGCTGCATCTCCACCCTTTGAGAGAATATCCTGTTTTAGTATATTAGCAGCTTTTATTGAAACCCCTTCAAGTTTTATAACTCGATGCACTGCTTTGGGGGCCATCAATTTAACTCCTTCTACATCTGCTCCCACTAGAGATATTTCTCGCCTCGCTTCAGCTTCACCGATTATGGGAATTACTCGCACATTTGCTTTATTCAACCTGAACACCCCTCTTTTGCTTGCAATTAGTATACTACTGGTGCTATTTCCCAAGAAAGCTTTTTATACTTTTTACAGCTCTCTTTCACCGAACAGTAGTAGCACTGTCGCGAATAGTTATCTGCTTTAGACAGAATTTCTCCCAGTAAACTTGTAAAACCATGGTATTTCCTATGCTCACCAATGGCACTACATATTATATCAATATCCTGTTCATTAAATCCACTATTCTGTAATATGAGAAATGCCATCTCTGCACTAGCTTTGGCATGACAACGTCCTGTATCATACTGAGCCCATCGGCCGATATCATGGAGAAGCGCTGCTGTATAAATTATTTCCTTGGCGTCGGAGCGTTTTTTTAACTCTTCTAAACTCACATCTTTGCTCTCCAACAATAAAATATACGCTATTCGGGCTACATCTAATAAATGTTGCCAGTGATGTTTGCAATATTTGCGCTGACGCTCAACTTTTTTTATCTTTTCCAGATGGTGCTGATATTCACTAGTAGCTATTAACTTGTTTAATTTGTTCATTTTATCACCTAGTAGAAAAATCCCCAGGTTCTTGCCCTGGGGATTTGTAGTTATTAGAATAACCCTGTAATTACACCATTTTCATCAATATCTATTCTATTTGCTGCTGGTTCTTTAGGTAACCCAGGCATAGTCATAATTGCACCAGTAAGTGCTACTAGGAAACCAGCTCCTGCAGAAAGTCTTACTTCACTTACAGTGATATCAAAGTCTGTTGGGCGACCGTACTTAGTCATATCATCAGAGAAGGAATACTGCGTTTTAGCCATGCAGACTGGTAGTTTGTCATAGCTAAGCGCAGTAAACTCTTCAATCTGCTTTTCAGCATTTTTAGTAAAGTTTACTCCATTCGCTCCGTAAATTTCTTGAGCAATCTTTCTTATCTTTTCCTTGATAGGCAGGTCTAATTCGTATAGAGTCTCGAACTTTGCCTCTTTTGTTTCAATTGTTTTAACAACTTTTTCTGCTAAATCAGCACCACCGGCTCCACCTTTAGTAAATACTTCGGACAGAGATACTTCCACTCCAAGTTCATTGCATCGATCTTCTACAAACTTAAGCTCTGCTTCAGAATCGGTTGGGAACCTATTAATAGCCACTACTGGCGGTACGCCAAACTTCTTCACGTTCTCAATATGCTTTTCTAGGTTTACAAAACCAGCTTTAAGTGCATCCACATTTTCAGCACCTAAATCTGTTTTTGGCACCCCTCCATGCATCTTCAGAGCACGAACTGTAGCTACTATGACAGCTGCATCTGGCTTTAAGTCTGCAAATCTACACTTTAGGTTAAAGAACTTCTCAGCTCCCAAATCAGCACCAAAACCTGCTTCAGTAACCATGTAGTCAGCTAGTTTAAGGCCCAACTGAGTAGCCATTACACTATTACATCCATGAGCTATGTTGGCAAAAGGTCCACCATGCACAAATGCCGGTGTGTTTTCTAGGGTCTGAACTAGGTTTGGCTTAATCGCATCCTTCATCAGTAGAGCCATAGAACCTTGTGCTTTTATATCTTTAGCAGTAACAGGCTTTCCGTCATATGTATACGCTACAACAATCTTACTGAAGCGCTCTTTTAAGTCCTCCAAGTCTGCTGCCAAACACAGGCAAGCCATTACTTCAGAGGCCACCGTTATATCGAAGCCACTTTCTCTAGGAACTCCGTGTGCTTTTCCTCCTAATCCCACTATTACATTTCGTAATGCTCTTTCATTCAAGTCTAGCACTCTTCGCAACACAATTCTACGAGGATCTATATTTAGTGCATTTCCCTGCTGGATGTGGTTATCCAATAATGCTGCTAATAAGTTGTGTGATGTTGTGATAGCATGAAAGTCCCCAGTAAAGTGCAGGTTAATATCTTCCATAGGTACAACTTGAGCGTAACCACCTCCTGCTGCACCACCCTTTACACCAAAACTAGGTCCAAGAGAAGGCTCCCTCAATGCTATTACTGCTTTCTTGCCAATGTGATTTAGTGCTTGACCCAAACCTACAGTTGTGGTGGTCTTACCTTCTCCCGCCGGCGTTGGAGTAATAGCTGTAACTAAGATCAGTTTCCCATCGGGCTTATCTTTCAGTCTGTCCCAAGTCTTCAGAGATACTTTTGCCTTGTAATTTCCGTACAGCTCGACCTCATCTTGCGGAATCCCCAAACCCTCTGCGATTTCCATAATCGGCTTCATCGTAGCTTCCTGAGCAATCTGGATATCTGTCTTCACTTCATCCCACTCCTTTTTATAATTATTGTTGTGTAATAAAAACCATGTCCCTTTAGCATACATGAGTTTTATTCTATTATGACACTCTCTTTTCCTGCAAAATAAATGTAAGATTTATAATTGTCTGTAAATTTATTACTTATTTAAGATTATTGCGAACTAGGATTATTCCGAACCACCCTGGACAGAAATACTAAATCGCTTCGCCTCTCTTTTAATTAAATCCGAGCAACGTTTAATTAATACTTCTTCTTTGGGCATTTCGATCTTAATAATCACTTGCCCTCGCTCAATACCTACCTTTGCAGATATTTCTGGCCCCAACTTGTGATCTTGTTCAAGCGCCCTTAAAATTAGGTGACCGTAGCGAACATCATCCGTTCCCATAGAAAAAATCAATTTTGTCATATCTCTACCTAGACATATCCATAGAACTGACTCCCCCACAGGTTCCGTTGATTTAATATCTGCTAGAATACTGGGCAAGTTACAAAAAGCTCTCTTGTCATGGATTACTTGCCCTGAAAAATTTTGCATAAGGAAATCTAACCAGAACTTCTGGTTTTCTTCTTCGTTTAGACCTAGGCCTTCTAGTGTTAACAAATGAGCTTGAGTTTCTTTCGCAGCTCCCTTTTGAACTGCCTTTAAAATATTTATTAAAACTCCCCCTAAATATTCCTCGTCCACAATAAAACTGTGCTCAGTTCTTTCACTATTCTGATAAAGTGTCACTGCATAACTAGTGGCAATGGCCAACCTAAGTGCTAGTTGTTGCTCATCATTGATGCTGGATACACTTAGCACCCTACCGGTTACCTTTTTCATAATATCACCTCATAATTAACCCGGTATTTTTATTGCTCCAGCAAGATCCCCTTTTTCTTCAAGGCATTTTTAATATCTTTAATAATGGCATCGCTCTCTGCTTCAACAGTATGCAAATGAACTCCATCTGTCAATGCAGAAAGGGGCTTTGCATCAGACTGCTTAATGCTTTCTAAAAAGTCTTCTATATCCTTATTAGTTTTTAGCATTAACATTCCCTTTAGTTCCCCATAAACAGGATGTTCTACAATCACATCAACCACTGTTCCTCCTGCCTTTACAATTATACTTAGCTCCTCTTCAAGCTGCTGTGAACCAGTGTGATGGCAAGCTATTTTTTCCCTTACTTTAATCTGTCCAAATGTAGCTACTAGTACATATCCTTGGGGAGTTGCAAGAACCTGCTCGCCTGCTGCTCGTAATAGTGCCACATCCTGTACTATAACCTGCCTACTAACACCTAACTCTTTTGCCAAACTAGTACCAGTTACCGGCCCTGTGCTGTTTTTCAAAATTTTTGAAAGTCTTTGCCTTCTATTTTCAGCATCCATCGACATTTTCTCCACACCTACTTATTGTTACATTTCTCCATAAACTTGTTACTCTCAATTAAAAACCGCTGATGAGTACCACTGCCAACCCTCTCTCTTTCATCAAAGGCTTCTACTTCGAAGGTCAACTTGCGTTTATCCACGTTTATTAATTTAGCTTTTGCCTTTACTTTCATGTTGATAGGAGTGGGCGCAAGGTGCACTATATCTACACTCATCCCCACAGTTTCATACCCTTCAGGCAATTTGCCCTTAAGCGCATTGCAACTTGCCTCTTCCATCAATGCCAACATCATAGGTGTTGCAAATACCTTTAGGTTACCACTTCCCACTGCTAACGCAGTATTATTCTCATTTACACTGGCTTCAGCATCTCCTACTAACCCTGCCACTAAGTCTAATTCCACAATTTCACACCCCTTTTTTACTTAACCTTAATATAGAATTCTTCGTAATTTTATTTTTTCCTTTTAGTGCATTTTCATGAATTAAAAAAAATACACCAAAACCATACAGTTCTCTTGGTGTATTTTTACTTTTATTACTCGTAGATCCAATTGTCTCCTGCTAACTGATAACTAACCAGCTCTTCAGGTTTAAAGTATAATTCTATTTCCCTTTTAGCGCTATCAACGGAGTCAGAACCGTGAATAACGTTTCTCCCAATCTCAACTGCATAAGTACCTCTAATTGTACCAGGATCAGCTTCCTGAGGATTCGTAGCACCCATCATTTTACGAGCTGCCCGAACTACACCTTTGCCCTCCAGTACCATAGCTACTATTGGACCTGAAGTTATATACTGGATAAGCGGTTGAAAAAAGGGCTTTTCCTTGTGTTCTCCGTAATGTTGCTCTGCTAATTCCTGTGGCATCTGCATCATTTTTAATCCCACAATCTTATAGCCTCTCTCTTCAAACTTAGAAATAATTTTGCCAGCTAGATTGCGCTGTACCCCATCGGGCTTTACCATAACAAATGTTCTTTCCATGGATACATTCCCCCCTTAATGTTTTATCTACTAAGACAAAGGAGGTTTAGACGTAAACTTAATCTTTACTTCATCGTCTTCATCGTCTTTTTTAGTTGGTGCATCTTCTTGGTCGTTGGTTGCTTCATCTGGTGCTTTATTCGGTTTTTCATCTGTGACTTCAAGCTTTGATTGGTCGCTATCTTTACCTTTATCTTTGTCAATGTAACCTTTTTCCATTAGGTCAATAAATTCTCTAGCTTCTAGTGTTTCTGCTTCCATGAGCTCGTTGGCAATTAAGTGTAACTTATCCATGTGCTCTTCTAAAATTTCTTTTGCTCTACTATAACTAGCATCTATAATTTTTCTAGCCTCTTTATCTATGGAAAATGCAACAGCTTCACTATAATTCCTATCTCTGGTCATATCGCGCCCAAGGAATACTTGCTCCTGCTTTCGGCCAAAAGTCAATGGTCCTAACTCATTAGACATCCCAAACTCAGTAATCATCTTGCGCACTAGCTCTGTTGCCCTCTCTAAATCATTTTGAGCACCAGTACTGATCTCTTCTAATACTAAATCCTCTGCTACTCGCCCTCCCAAAAGCATGGTAATCTGGTCGGTTAATTGTGATTTAGTCATATAGTTTCGATCTTCCCTGGGAAGGAGTAATGTGTACCCTCCTGCTCTACCTCGAGGAATAATAGAAACCTTATGTACAGGATCTGTATTAGGAAGGATATGTCCAACCACCGCATGACCACCTTCGTGGTATGCTACCAAGCGCTTTTCGTAATCGCTAATAACCCTGGATTTCTTTTCTGGTCCAGCAATTACTCGCTCTACAGAATCCTCTAATTCAGACATCCCTATCAATTTCTTATCTCTTCTAGCTGCTAAAAGCGCTGCCTCATTGATCAGGTTAGCAATATCAGCACCTGTAAAGCCAGGAGTACGTCTTGCAAGTACACCCAGGTCAACCTTTTCATCTATTTTTTTACCTCTTGCGTGAACCTTTAATATTTCCTTACGCCCTTCCACATCAGGTTGAGGTACAATCACTTGTCTATCAAATCTTCCCGGACGCAACAGAGCTGGGTCAAGAATATCTGCTCGGTTAGTAGCCGCTATTATGATTATACCTTCATTTGCTGCAAATCCATCCATCTCAACCAATAATTGGTTCAGCGTCTGTTCTCTTTCATCATGACCGCCGCCTACTCCAGCCCCCCGCTGCCTTCCTACGGCGTCAATCTCATCTATAAACACAATACACGGGCTATTCTTTTTAGCGTTTTCGAACAAGTCCCTAACTCTCGAAGCACCAACACCCACAAACATCTCCACAAAATCAGAACCACTAATACTGAAGAATGGCACTCCCGCTTCACCGGCTACTGCTCTGGCCAATAATGTTTTACCTGTTCCAGGAGGTCCAAATAACAGTACACCCTTAGGTATTTTGGCTCCAATATCGTTAAACTTCTTAGGCATCTTCAAAAATTCAACAACTTCTTCTAATTCCTCTTTTACCTCTTCGACACCTGCAACGTCCTCAAATGTCACTTTTTCCTTCTGCTCAGTGTGCAATTTTGCCTTACTCTTGCCAAACTGCATCACCTTGCTGCCACCACCTTGGCTTTGCTGCATAATAAAGAAGAATATACCTATAAGCAATAGTATAGGTAAGAACGATACCAATAAGGTAGTCCACCACGGAGGAGGATCTTCACCTTCAGTTGATATTTCAACGTTGTTTGCACGTAAAAAGTCAAGTACTGCAGTATCTGCTAGGATTTCCAGCCTAAACTCTTCTTCGTCAACAGTGGTTCCTGAAACTTGATATACGTTAACCTCTCGTTCCACTAATATGTGAACATTGTCAACTTCTCCGTTTTCCACAGCTGCAATAAAATTATTGTAATTCCAGTCAGCTACTTCTTCTTGCGGTGTTCCTCCAAGCCTAAAAACAGAAATAGCTATTAAAACAATTAATATGTATATGGCTAAATTCTTAAACATCCGATTCAAGCAATTGTCCTCCTCTCAATTGGGTAAAACGAATTATCATCACGTTTTTTTATTTTACCACAATTTCTATTCATTTTCAAATAATTCTATTTTAACCAGTAATATTTTATGCGTTTTAGCTGTTATTTTATAATGATCACTCATCCTGTATCCAACTACCCAAACTATATCTCCTTTTGCAGTGGCTACTATTGGAATATGTTCCCGCTTTTCTCTAGCTACTTTTTGATCAATAAAGAAATCTTTTAGTTTTTTGGTTCCCTTGAATCCTTTTGGTTGAAACCGGTCCCCTGGCTTTCTATTTCTTAGATATAAGTCCTCATTATCGAGTAAATCATAATCAAATTTGGCTATCACTTTTTTTGCATCTTGCTTCACATTAGCCAAATCTTCTCTTTTACATACTTCAGTTATTACCCTACAGTTAAGTTCCTTTACCTCTGTTGTGCCTGGAATTATTATGGGTTTATTAACTACCTTGGCCTGCTTTGAATAAGAAGTGAGTTTTCTATGCTTATGAAAAATCACTTTGTCATAACCGCGTTTGACCACAACTTCCTGGGGCAATTCTAAGAGCTTACCAACTGCTCCGGTTTCTATTAACTCTATAATCCTCTCTACATGTTCAAATTCTAATCCCCCAACGTACTGTTTATCTGCAGGTAATAGCTTCTTCCACGCCAAAGTTACTACCCTGCGCTTAATGGCAAGGGGAGTCCCTAGAAACTTATCTATATCCAATTGCAATCCAGCGTCAAATGCAATGCATAATTTTGAGTAGTATTGTTGTGCCTCTAAACTTAAGTATTCTTCTTCTGCTGCAAAAATCTGAGCAGTTTGAGCTAAGACCTCATTTATTCTAGGGTTGTACTCTCTTTTGAGTTGAGGTAGTAAGTCTAGTCTAATTTGATTTCGAAGGTATACTTTTTTAAGATTAGACGAATCAGTCCTGTAAGACAACTTGTTTTCTTTACAGTATGCCTCTATTTCAGCTCGCGTTACTCCCAAAAGTGGTCTAATAATTTTACCTCTCTTTATGGGAATACCTTTTAGGCCAGCTAGACCTCCACCTCTGAGCATATTGATTAAA
The DNA here is from genome assembly GCF_050433185.1 of Desulfitispora alkaliphila. Taxonomy (NCBI): domain Bacteria; kingdom Bacillati; phylum Bacillota; class Desulfitisporia; order Desulfitisporales; family Desulfitisporaceae; genus Desulfitispora; species Desulfitispora alkaliphila. The sequence continues at coordinate 107,916 of NZ_JBNPXS010000002.1, read as the reverse complement.
ACCGTCTCTGCCTGGTCGTCTTTATTCTGCGCTATTGCAATTTTTTCTGCGGCAATTTCCTTTGCCACTCTACTAAAAAAACTATACCTCTCTTTTCGAGACCCTTCCTGAGATGATGTTCCCGTAGCTTTTAAAATGGATGGCATATCCACTTCTTCCACAGTGCACGAAACATTTAAGTTCTTGCAAAGTGTTTTTACGAATTCTGCATCTTCCCGGGACTCCTTCCCACGAAAGCCGTGGTTTAAGTGGGCTACATGTAGATTTAAATGGTACTGCTCCCTTAACTGGCAAAATGCAAAGAGCATTGCCACAGAATCAGCACCACCAGAGACTCCCAATAAAACCGTATCTCCCTTTCTAATTAACCAGTGTTTATTTATGGTAGCTATAAATTTTTTTAACATTTACTCACACCTTGCTGTTCTCATTCAGGAAATTGTTCTCTAGTTGAGTATCCTTTTCCTGCAGGAATATGCAATTATTTTATCAATACTTTCATTTATCTCTTCAAGAGAAGAAAATCTATTTCTTAGACCCTTCTCAACTAGCTGCGCCAACACAGGATTAGAACTGCTTAATTTTTTATAAACTTGTCCTTTTAGCAAGTTATCTATCCCTAAGTGAGGCTTTAAAGCAATGTCTTTGGTGGCTATGAAGTACATAAATATAAATAACGAAAAAAGGTCGTAGTCCACCCCAGCTATTCTACAACCTGCACACCAGTTCTCTCTATCAAAAAGAGGCGTATACTCGCAGATTTCTTGGCCAAAAGGGGTAACACCACCCAAGTCAATCAGTACAACTTTATCACTTTCGGTGTCATAGATAAAGTTGCCTGGCTTTATATCACCCAAAGCTAACCCTTCCATATGTAGGCAGTCCAGAACTTCTAGCAAACACTTAATAGTTGCTAGTAATACCTCCCCACTCAAGCCATTGCCATTTTCTAGCATTTCTTGCAAAGAAACGCCCTTCACTATATCCAGTGTGAAAAAGCTAAACAAATCATTATCAAATGTAGCATCATCCTTCTCATAGACAATTGGCAGTGCTTCTAACTGCTTTAACCTTGGGTTTCGATTTAGTCTTTGCAGTGCTTTGTATTCGTTTTGTATACTATAGGCATTCCTAGATATTTTTAAAGCTAATTGTTTGCCCTTTTCACTTTCTGTCATATATACTTTAGCAAATCCACCTTCACCTAACAGATTACATAATCGATAGGAATTTTGGTGCCATGCTCCTCTTACAATACTTCCCGCTTTTATCATTATAACCACCTCTATTAAGGCCTATTTTTTCCAAAGTACTGCTCCTTTATGCAACGCCCCAATAAATATACAAAACCACCATAAAGGTGGCTTTGTGTATTATTATTAGTGAAGCCTAGAATCTACCCTGGCAACTACTACCGTCATATCGTCTTTACTTTGCTCTGCTGTGTGAATACGAGCTTGAAAGACTAGATGCTCAGCTATCTCCTGAGGGTCATCTGTACTAATTTTAGCTAATTGCTCCACTATCCAGTCTTCTTTATTTAGTATCTCCCTATTTGCTTCTAATACCCCGTCACTTATCATAATTAGCAAATCACCTATCATTAACTGTTCCCTGCACTCTTCTGTTTCTATTCGGTTTAGAATACCAATGGGTAGTGAACTGGCTTTTAGCACAGCTACATTTCTACCTCTCTTTAGAAAACTAGAAGCAGCACCTATTTTAGTTAATTCAAGCTCACCACTTCCTTGATCTATAATTGCTAAATCCAATGTGGCAAAGCTATCCTCTTGAGAACGCAATACTAAGATTGAATTAATGGTTTTTATAGCCAGTTCTTTATCAAAACCTGAATCTAATAGGTGTTCCAGTAACGCAATTGTTGTATTGCTCTCTAATGCTGCTTTTGGACCTGCTCCCATGCCGTCACTTAACATTACGGCATACCTACCGTCTTTTAATGGTATTGCAGAAAAATTGTCTCCAGATACCTGGTGCCCATTTTTTGCAACAGCTACAGACCCCATAGTCAATTTAAACTGTAAAGCTTTTTTTAACCTATAACAACAAACGGCTTTTTCACTCTCGTAGTTACACTTTATTTTTACTACACCTAAATTACTACCCACAACTTCTGATACATTTGGTGCAACCAACTCAGTGCAGGAGTGCTTACCATTACAAGCTTTTTGGGATATTATTATATCTCCCTCTCCCTCACCACTGTTAACCTTAACCTTATTTACTTTTATGTTATTTTCTTTTAGTTGAGCTGCTATTCTTTCTTCAAGACCTTTTGGATTTTCTCGCTCATTTTTTATATCATCTAACAAATTGTCCATAATTAGAGAAACACCCTTTAGTTGGTTAGGCACTAAGTTTTGGGTATCTATCATTTTCTTTTTCCAGTACCTATTTACTTGATAAGCATCCCAGATACAGTTAGCAGCTAGTAGCATTTCTCTGATATTGTTACACTTTTTATAAAAGTGGCTGTTTACCATAGTATCATCTATATAGTTGTGCTTCTCTAGCGCCTCTCTTATTTGTCTAAAGCTCACATAAGTTTTGTCCTGCTCCATTTCGTGACAGCGCGTTTTACGGCTGCAATTATGACACACTTTTGCCCTAATGTTATTAATAAAAATTAATTCATCTTCTTCTAACCCTGATACTTCAGGTGCAGTCTCTTCAAAAGTCCTAGCCATTTCCCTAAATATTTGGCTCAGTTCTTTAATCCTGCCTTTGATGGGATCTATTTTAGTTTTTCCCTGGCTCTTTTTAATAGCTAACTTTCCTAACCAGTCTTGCTCTAAATCTAAGAAATTTAGTCTTTGAAAGGGAAAAATGAAAAATATGGCTCCGGCTATAGCCGTTTCTATCATAATTGTTTGAATAACCAGTTGATCTGCCATATAAAAGCTAAATATCATGTTTCCCATAAAAAAACCTAGGATTATACCCACTTTTTCAAATTGCCTAAACACCCCAGCAAGTACTGCTGAAAAGGCATAAACCCCAGCAATTGCAGGTGTTAATAAATTATTAAAGCTAGGAACCACCCCTAGTAATACCCCGGTAACAGCTGCTGGTCCCATGCCATAAATTAAAGCTACCGCCATAATGGCAAACCTGCTAACCACGCTTTGAATGCTAATACTGGACACAAAGAGATCATTTAAACCAATAGTTATACCCAAGGCCATAACCATATAACACCCTAGCTCTTCTGTAGTCAATTCATCTCTTCTAAAACCTTTTTCCGAGTAAGTTTTAAGAGCTAATGAAAAAACCATAGTAAGGCCTGCAGCCAAAATTCCTTCTACCGCCACAAGTACTCCATTATATAAAGTTGGTTCAAAGAAGCCAAAGGTTATTCCCTTAACCACTACAGTTGCTACTAGAACCAATCCAGGCACTATCAACCAGTTCCTTTGCGTCACTTGAGGATATGCAACTAAAAGGCCTGTTAACACTGCCATGGTCACCAGAGAACTAGCTAAAGCCGCTCCTTGAGCTACTGTGACCGTCCCTACTATTACTCCCAGGACTAATGGCCAAGCACTTTTTCTAGCCGATAACCCCGCTACTAGTATTGCAACGCCAAATGGAAATATTTCTCCTAAAACTACAGCTCTTGTTAACAACAAGCTTAAAAATAGAAACACAATTTTCTCTGATGTGATTTCCAGCTTTACACCTTTTGTGGCTTGTCCAATTTTACTAAGTTGCGTTGGTATTAAATTGAAAAAGCTTTTAGAACCTGCAGAGCCTAACTCTGATTTCCGATGATACGGATAAACATCTACTTTTTCCCACATAACGACACCCCATAGAATTTTATGTTGTCATTATACAGCATGTCCACCGAATTATTTGTCATATTGAGTAGTACAACACCGATTAGTTTTCGACAAAAAAAACACTAATTTACTTTAAGTAAATTAGTGTTTTATATTTGTCGTTGGTGACCCGTACGGGATTCGAACCCGTGTTACCGCCGTGAAAGGGCGGTGTCTTAGACCCCTTGACCAACGGGCCAAAAAAATGGTAGCGGTGACAGGACTCGAACCTGTGACTCTACGGGTATGAACCGTATGCTCTGACCACCTGAGCTACACCGCCACGTTTTGGTTGCGGGGACAGGACTTGAACCTGCGACCTCCGGGTTATGAGCCCGACGAGCTACCAGCTGCTCTACCCCGCGCTATTGAATTGTGGTGGCTACTTAACCGCCACATTTATATACTATACATTACGTTGTAATAAAAGTCAAGCTTTTTGCGGTGGAAATTTTGGGGAGAAATGCTTCTCCCCAAATCACCTTATTTTAAGTAATCCGCTGCAGCTTTCAGACCAGCACCTCGATCTACTTTGCATCCACCTTCAGTCAGCAAGTTTTCTAATGCTGCTAATACTGTCATTACGTTCTTTTCAGAGCAGGAGTGACCCATCAAGCCGATTCTCCAAGCTTTTCCTTTCAGGTCTCCAAGGCCGCCACCAATTTCAATGTCGTATTGGTTTAGAAGCTTACTTCTAACCTCTCCATCATTAACTCCTTCTGGAATCATTACAGAAGTCAGCATCGGAAGTCTTTCTTCTTCCTTCTCTACAACTAGCTTCATTCCCATAGCCTGTAATCCTGCTTGTAGCGCTCGTCCATTTCTGAAGTGCCTATCAACAGTATTATCTAGCCCTTCCTTTTCAATAAGTCTCAATCCTTCTCTAAGAGCATAAACCATGCTAATTGGCGCTGTGTGGTGGTAAGCTCTTTCTCCACCCCAGTAGTTTCTAATCATAGTTAAATCCAAATACCAGCTTTGAACCTTTTTCTTTCTGTTATCTAGCACTTCTACAGCTCTATCACTAAAAGAAACAGGAGCCAATCCTGGTGGGATACTTAAACACTTTTGAGTCCCACTGTATACAGCATCAATACCTAGCTTATCTACATTCACGTGAGCTCCACCTAAAGAAGTAACTGCGTCTACTAAAAGTAGAGAGCCATTGGCTTTAACTAGCTTTGAAATTTCTTCTAGGGGCTGCATCACACCAGTTGAAGTTTCTGCGTGAACTATTGCCACTACTTTTGCATCCTTGTTAGCATCAATTGCCTCTTTAACTTTTTCTGGAGGGATAATTTCTCCCCAAGGTGCTTCTACTTTTACAACCTCTGCTCCACATCTTTCTGCCACATCGGCCATTCGGCCACCAAAAACACCATTTACACAAACTATTGCCTTGTCACCAGGCTCCAGGAGATTTACAAAAATCGTCTCCATTCCTGAGCTACCAGTCCCTGGCATAGACATAGTCATATCATTTTTGGTCTCAAAAACCATCCTCAATAAATCCATGGTATCATTCATAAGCTCTAGGAACTTGGGATCTAAGTGACCTAATAGCGGTGTAGCCATGGCTTTTAATACACTGGGATGTACATCGCTGGGCCCAGGACCCATTAGCAACCTCACAGGTAGATTAAGTTCTTCCTTCATCTTTAAACCTCTCCTCTCAATTGATTAATTTTAAATATTGGAGAATATTCAATTAAGTTTAAATTTCGCCCTAAATTACGGCTTTTCCTTTTTTTAATAGTAAAATAATTAGCTTGTAGCCTTATTAGTTTGCCTTTTATAAGCTTCAGCCACCAGATCAACTATGTGGATAACTTGTTGCTTGTTTCCACTCAGGTTTATACTCCCTTGAATTCTGTGTCTACAAGCTGGACACACAGTTACCACAGTACTAGCCCCTGTATTTACTATGCTATCTACTTTCTTAGCGGTAATGGGATTAGCCAATTGGGGATAAAAACCTTGGAACATGCCACTGGCTCCACAACAATTGCTAGCTCCTTTCATTTCAATAAATTCTACTCCAGGTAAATCTGCTAAGAGTTTCCTCGGTTCAACAGAGATTCCTTGAGCTCTAATGAGATGACAGGGATCGTGGTAAGTAACTTGTCCATAGACTCCATTTAATTCTGAAAGATCAATGTTCAGTGTATTTACTAAATACTCAGTTATATCTTTAACCTTTTCCGAAAAATTTATTGCTCCTTCTGCAATGTCTCCATAATCGTGACTATATTCCTTTAACCTGCCACCACAGGAGGCACATGCAGTTATAACTGCATCCACATCTAAATCTGCAAAAACTTCCATGTTGTGCTTAGCTAACTCCCTGGCCGTCTCCTCTTCTCCATAGGCATTCATTGGCGTTCCACAACAGCGCTGCTCTTTTGGAACTACTACTTCTATTTGATTAGCGTTTAGAATCGTAATCAGGTTAAATGCTGTCTCTACCATAGTATGGTTCATCATACATCCTACAAAAAACGCTACCCTGCCCTTAGGGTTGGAGACACTGTTGGCTTCTTTAGCCATTTCCAAAAAGCTCTTTTCTGCTACGGGCATACCGCCCACATCAATTCCCCTGAAGTCCTTAAGACCTTTTAAGTTTTTCATCTGCCGTAAATACTTAAAAGATATATTACGTAAGCTGTTTTTAGCCAATACTCGTTTTAGAGGTATTTTTTTCAAAAAGGGAAGTCCCTTTTCCTTTGCCAAATCTTGTCGAGCAGCTAAAATAAGCTTGTGCCCAGGCACGCCGCTAGGACAAGTTTTTGTACACTCCTGACATAAAAGACAACTATTTATCACTTCTTCATAAAACTGACTTCTCTCCATTTGACCATCAGCTACAGCCTTAATCAGCCTTATTCTTCCACGAGCTGTATATACTTCATTCAAAACTTCTTTGTACACTCGGCATGATGCCTGACAAAATCCACACTTATTGCAACTATTTAGCTTCTCGTATATTTCATCTGTACGTAGTATGCTCATGAGGCATCAACCTCCACAATCTTCCCTGGGTTTAAAATATTATTAGGGTCAAATACTCTTTTGATGCCCTTCATTAAATCTATGGCATCCTGAGAAAACTCTAAATCTAAGTATGGCCGTTTTAGCGTTCCGATCCCATGCTCTCCACTTAAAGTTCCCCCCAGCTCTAATGCGGACTTGCAGATATCAATTTCGGCGTGATGAACCTTATCCACCTCTTCTTTGTCTCTCTCGTCAAAAAGCACTAAAGGATGTAAATTGCCATCTCCTGCATGGGCTAATACTCCAATGGGCAAGTCATACTTCTTTGATACCTGAACAACTTCTGCAACCATGCTAGGCATTTTACTTCTGGGAACTGTAACATCCTGCATAGAGTATGATGGCCGCTTTCTAGCTAAAGCACCTATAACAGTTCTCCTAGCTAGCCACAACTTATTAACCTGGTCCGCTGATGTGGCAATGGTAAAATCCTTAACATTATTGCTTTCACAAATTTGTCCAATGGTTTTCACTTGGTCACTTAAGTCTTCTAGATATCCATCCACTTCTATAAGCAAAATTGCCGCCGCATCTCGCGGTAGTCCTACTCCTGTATGGTCTTCCGCACAATTTATCAACAAGTTATCCATCAGTTCCAGGGTTGTAGGTATAATACCGCTTCCGATAATGTGAGCTACCGTCTTACTAGCATCATCTATAGATCCAAACACACATAACATGGTTTTCTTGGATTCACTGATGGGGCTTATCTCCAAAATTATTTTTGTGAAAACTCCCAATGTTCCCTCTGAGCCAACTAAAAGTTTTGTTAAATCCAACCCGTCAGCAGCCCGCTTGTTTTTACTACCAGTCTGAATAACTTCTCCACTGGCTAACACTACTTCTAATCCTCGAACATAATCCCTGGTAACACCGTACTTTAAGCACCGTGGTCCTCCAGAGCATTCAGCTACATTCCCGCCCATTGTACAAGCCTTCATGCTTGCTGGATCTGGTCTAAAGTAATACCCTGTAGGCTCTAATACTTCTTGAAGGTCCGCATTTACTACTCCCGGCTCTACAACAGCTACAGCATTCTTCGTATCTATTTCAAGAATCCTATTCATCTTAGTCATGCTGAGCACAATGCCGCCTGTCAGCGCAACTGTGCCTCCACTGAGGTTTGTCCCTGCGCCTCTTGATATAACCGGCACCTTTTCCCTATTAGCTAACTTAAGGATTGAAGCCACCTCATCTGTGCTTTTTGGTAATACCACTATCTCAGGTTGATACTCTTTCAAGGTTGCATCATAGCCGTGCCCCATCAGCTCTTCTTTTCTCCGAGTTACATTGTCTCTTCCTACGATTCGCTCTAATTCTCTAATAACTGCTTCTTTCAAAATCTCCTCTGCCTCCTCTCAGCTCAAACTGAGAGAGGACTACTAGAATTAAATACATGTACTAGTCCTCTCTCAAGCGCCTCTATTTCATTTATGTGACTTTCTACTCCAATCTTTCTCCCATCCATTCTGCCACCTAAACTGGATACTATTTTCCCTATCTGTGTTTCTACCAAGGGCTTGGATTCATCCACATAAACATTTAATTTGGCAACTGTACCATGGGAAATAAAGTCTCCCTTAACTTTACTGTCTAACAGTACTTTCTCAACCCCAGATACCAGCTGGGACAGCCTGGATGGCAATACTGTTAGCAAATATTTATCTTTTCTATCCAGTTCTTCCACAACTAGATAATATTTTTCCCACAGGCTTTCCACTTCCTCTGCCTTTTCATAGAGCTGGGTTCCAATGGTCCCCCGCTTCACAAACTCCATTTCCATGGCAGTCATCTGGCGCTTTAATGAGTTCTTAAATCCCTCTACAAGGATTAAAACCAAGGCCTCGTTATCTTGTACCGAAAAACCCATTTCCTTTGCTATTTGACCTGATACTACTTCTGCCTTATTAGGAATTAGCCCCTCCTCTGTTAAGGCGCTTGCAGCTCTGCTCGCCTCTGCCATGGATGTAAATCTTGCTACCATAGTTAATTTTCCTTCTGGAACAGGTAGCAGTCGCAACCACAGCTTTGTTATAACACCTAAATCTCCCCCAGATCCAGTTGCTAGACCAATAATATCCATCCCTGATACATTCTTTATATTTTTTCCTCCAACTTTAATCACTTTTCCCGTGGACAGTACTAACTCCATACCTAAAACAAATTCACGCCACTTGCCAAACTTAGCTGTGGTAGGTCCTGTAATATCATTCGACACAGCTCTTTCCAAATCAAGACCTCGATCACCTAAGGCAATTAAAGGAAAGTTAAATTCCTGCTCTTTAATTTTACTTCTAAAAACTTCAAGGTTAATTCCACTTTGAACTATTGCTACAAAATTGTCTCCATCTACTTCTTCAATTTCACCCATATTAGATAAGTCCAAATGCACATGAGATGCGGGATCTGAATCTCTAGTTGAAATTGTACGATTAGCTTGGTGTGCCCATTTCATCACTGCTGCCACCTGCTCTGTACTAACTGGTTTCACTGAGACCAAATCCTCTTTCACAATCATATCTGGAACTATTTCCTCCAACTGGGAAAGCATCACCTGATCCACCCTCTCACCTCCGGTTCAATTTTCGAAAAAAAAATATTTTTCAATAAACTTGTAAGAAATTATAGCATATCTTCGCCTTTTTGCACAGTGAGAAAACATAGTGTGAAAAAAAATACATCTAAAATACTCAACAAGTATCACATATTTACATATTTCTGAGCCATAATAAGTTGTATATAAAATAATATTAGGAGGCGCACTGAAAATGCATTTTCGATTTAACATAATAGTTCTTTTGACAATAGTATGCTGTTTTATATTACCACCCATGGTCACAGCTCATGTTTGTGATCAAGTTCCACGCCAATTACAATTATCAGATCCTAAGACCTATGGTTATGATGTAGTATCACTGCAGAAACAGCTTATTTCACTGGGCTACAACCCGGGGAATATTGACGGCTATTACGGTGAAGAAACTGCCACAGCGGTAGCCCAATTGCAAAAGGATAACAATCTAGAGGTTACTGGAAGTGTTACAGACCTTGAATGGACTCTTTTAGCGGAACAGACAGCGCTCTACCCAGTGGCTGAAGAATTATCGGAACCCGATGGACCTGTTTCCATAGTAATAAATACTGTGGAAAAAAAGCTCACTCTTTATTCAGGGAAAGATGTTCATGCTACGTTTCCTGTAGCCGTGGGCAAGCAAAAAACTCCCTCCCCTATCGGAGAGTGGAAAGTAGTAAATAAAGGGGTTTGGGGTGGGGGCTTCGGGACCCGCTGGATGGGCTTAAATGTTCCCTGGGGCATATATGGCATTCACGGTACAAATAAACCCCATTCTATTGGCAGCAACGCTTCTGCCGGATGTATTCGCATGAATAACCGCGACGTGGAAAAACTTTTCCCCCTAGTCCCTGTGGGCACTCCAGTAAACATTATCGGCGAACCCGTTTACCCCCCTAATGTAAAGCCCACCAAACACCTTAAGCCCGGCTCCAGCGGACGCACCGTAGTCCAAATGCAAAAGGGATTAAAAGATGCGGGGATACTTATGGGAAGGGCTGATGGTCGATACGGAACTGCTACGGAAACTTTCGTGAAAAGGTTTCAGGTTTTTACTGGTTTAGATATTGATGGAGAATTTAAGGAAGAGGACTTTGCTGAACTAGAAAAACTAGTGACTGCGCTTAATAAATAGTAAAATCCCTAGGCTTTAGTTTATTAAAGCATAGGGATTAATTTTTAAAGGTATGACATAAAAGCTGTTGCGATTGAAAAGTATATTGTCAAACCTAAAATATCGTTTACTGTTGTAATAAATGGACCTGACGCCACTGCCGGGTCTACTTTCAGTTTCACCATAATCAACGGCACTATTGTCCCAGCTAATGTTGCAAAAAATAGTGAGATAGATAGCGACATTCCAATCACAAAGCCAAGCGCCATGCTCTGTTGCCAGATGCCTGCAATTAAACTAATTAGGATTCCGTTTGTCAACCCAATGAGAATTCCTACTCCTGCTTCCCGCTTTATCAACCTAAAGGCGTCTCTGCCCTGGAATTGCCCTGTAGCTAATCCGCGAACTACCACTGCTAAGGATTGGGTCCCCGTATTCCCAGCCATATCTGCAATCATTGGAATAAAAATTGCCAGCACCCAAACAGCCTCTAACGTTTCTTCAAATTGGTGAATAATATTTCCCGCCACAATACCAATTCCCAAAAGCAATACCAGCCATGGTATTCTTTTTTTTGCCGCTTCAAAAGATGTTACGCTTAAGTCCATTACCCCTGAATCCTTACCACTGATACCACCAAATTTAGCCATATCTTCTGAGGCTTCATCTTTCATAACATCTACCGCATCGTCAACTGTGATAATCCCAACTAAGTGTTGTCTTTCGTCTACAACAGGTACTGCCAGGAAGTCATACTTCTCCATAATGTTGGCAACTTCCTCTTGGTCCATGTCTACTGGCACTGATACTACTCTTTCATACATAATCTCATCTATTGTTATTTCTGGCGACGCTATTATCAGTTCTCGCAGCGAGAGCACTCCCAATAGCTTATCTTCTTCATCTACAACATAGAGATAATATACCGTCTCCGCATCAGGAGCAATTTCCCTGAGCTTCTTGACTGTTTCTTCTGCAGTGTAGTGCTTGGGTAAGACTATATACTCGGTGGTCATAATACCACCGGCAGTGTTATCAGGATATTTCATCAACTCACGCATGTCTGCGGATTCTTCATCGTTAATTAAACGCAAGATTTCCTGCTTCTTCTCTTCTTCCATATCTCCAAGCAAGTCAGCAGCATCGTCAGAGGACATCTCCACTAATACTTTTGCGGACCTCGTGTTTCCCATTTCTTCAATCAATACCTGTTGTTGCTCATATTCTAGCTCCTGGGTTATTTCCGCCAGTTCTTCATCACCTAAGTACTGCAGCATTTTTTTTCGCTGCTCTTGATCTAGCTTTAGTAGGAATTGAGCTTGATCGTAGGAGTGCAGTTCATCAAATAATTCTCGAATTTCTTCCGGATTTCCTCGATCTAGGGATACTACAAGTTGTTTGTAAAAACCGTTCGATAGAGTCATTTAACTCTCCCTCCTCATTTACGCAACTGTCCCTTATCCCCATAGGGGCAGAACTGTGTTGCATTTTTTAAATTTTCATAATTATCATCTAAGCTATTACTCGATCCCGGATCCACAGTTCCACCACCCCTTTCCTTAGAGAAAACAAAAAAAAGACCTCATCACAAATAGAAGGCCTTTATAAAGTCATAGAGACTATAACCTTCCTCCTCTCATCGAGCTTTGACACTGTATGACGTAGAGTTAAATACTCATCCACCTTGGGCAAAGCCTTAATCCGGCAGTGCCTGTTCTACCCGTTGGTGTCTCTCGACATTTCCGGGCAGTGGACTATGTTCATACAGTAGCCTCACCTAACTGAGGATATTTTCACTTTTCTATGCCCAATATATCATATCTATTTGACATGGTCAAACACTTTATTGTATTCTCAAGTTAGTGATTTAATTCCAGAATAGAGGTGAAATTATAATGAAAGAATTAGCAGTTAAAACCCTTTTAGAGCGGGGTATTACATTACCTGAAATCGCTGAGATTGTATTAGACTTGCAAAAACCCTATATTCCCCACCTAACAGTGGAAGAATGCCTCCTCAGCGTGGAGAGAATTGTGGAAAAAAGAGAAGTAATTAACGCCATAATAACAGGAGTTGCATTGGATAAGCTTACGGAACAGGGACACATAGAAGAACCCCTTAACACAATCTTAAAGACTGACGATGGTCTCTACGGCATTGATGAAATTTTAGCACTAAGCATAGTCAATATTTACGGAACAATCGGCTTAACAAACTTCGGTTACCTAGATAAAACTAAGCCCGGAATTATTGCAGAGCTAAATAATAAATCCAACACTCAGGTAAACACCTTCCTAGACGATATCGTTTGTGCTATTGCTGCCGCAAGTGCCAGCAGAATAGCTCATAGGGATAGGGATTTAGCGGAAGCAAAAGAACTAAGCCAGAGCAGCTAGGTCATTTTGACCCCTGCTCCAGGCTAAACCCATATTCTAAGAGTTTCAAGGCTTCACCATACCTGTCACTGCTGTTAAGTACTACTGCGATTAACTGCCTGCCATCTTTTTCTCCAGCAGCTGCTAAGCATTTTCCTGCTGATGCAGTGGTACCCGTCTTGATTCCATTAATCCATTCGTAACTGCGCTGAAGCCGATTGGAGTGTATCAGCGTCAGCTCCCTGTCTTTGTTAAGGATTCTTATTTTCGTTTCATCCGTTTTAGCAATTGTGGCAAATGTATAGTTGTTGAGGCCATATCTAGCTATCATAGCCAAATCCGCCGCTGTAGAATAATGATTTGGTGCAGTATAGCCATTTGTATTTTTAAAAGATGTGTTATGAGCGCCTATTGCTTTCGCCTTTACATTCATAAGCTGTATAAATCGCTTCTCACTTCCTGCTACATGTTCAGCAATTACCACTGTGGAATCATTGGCCGACACTAATAGGGCTGCCTTGACTAGATCCCTTAAGTAAAGCTGATCACCAGCCCGAAGGCTGATGTCCGCTCCCACTTTATTCCCCGCCCCATTTTTAGAAACTGTTGCTACACTCTGGAGGTCTCCCAGTTCTATGGCCAATATAGCCGTCATCATTTTTGTCAAACTAGCTGGGCTTCTCTTTTTATGACTGTTCTTTTCAAACAAAACTTCTCCACTATCAGCTTCAATCAAAATTGCGGCACTTGCCCTAAGCTTCGGCTCTACTATTTCTTCCGATGCCGCACAATCTTGAGTGTTTAGAAATAGGCTTATAAAAATCATCCCCACAATAGTAACTATGACTCTAAGCTTACACACAGGACCAACCTCACTTTTTTTATTTTGTCCTATATATAATGCGCAAAGCTAATTCAGTTCATGTATTAGTCTAGCAATTATTCCGTGCATTATTCCTTCTTCACTGACTATAATTTCATTGGCATTCAGTTCTTCCATGCTAATTAGAAGGATTTCAAGGCCAAAGGGAATGATATCAGCTCTATCCGAGGGTAGTCCCACTATTTTCCTGCGCTCTTTTATCTCTTTTTCCACTAACTCTTGCCACATGCTACGTACAGAGGAGTAGGTAAGTTTAAATCCATGAGTCTTTAAAGGGTTATACTCTTTCATTTTCAATTCAACTAAGGCAGCCGTAGTAACTGTACCACCTACACCTATTAAGCTTACAGGAGTATTTGGCTTTATCTTCTCAAGGGCACTGTTCAAAGTAGTTTTCAGTTCAACTTTACTTAAGGGCTTTTCAAATAACCTTACAGCCCCTGCGTTTATACTGCACAACTGGATACCACTTGCACCTTGCCATATGTATTCAGTGCTACCGCCCCCTATATCTATTACTACAGAGTTTGATTGTACAGGCAGACTATTTATAGCCCCCAAGTAGGTTAGTTCCGCTTCCTCTTCTCCCGTTAGCACCTCTAGGTCTAAACCAGTCTCACCTTTTACTAACTGAATAAACTTTTGCTTATTTTTACTGTCCCTAACTGCACTTGTGGCAACAATCCGAAGCTCATCTACTTTATTGTCATTTAAATATAATTTGAACTCCTTTAAACCAGCTATAGTACGCTCCATAGCATCTGTTCTGAGTAATGGCTGTTCACTCATTCCCTGCCCTATTCTAGTAGAATTTCTAGCTGTCTCCAAAACTTTAAAGCTTTTATTATCCTGAACTTCTCCTATTAACATCCTAATGGAGTTGGTTCCCACATCTACGGCACCTAGCTTTTTATTATGCATTAAATTTCACCTCGTAAACAGAAAAAGCATTCCCTAAGGAATGCTTTTATATTTATATTTAGTAGCGAGCCCCTCTTCCTCCTCGCTTTGATTCCGTGTTTCTCTTAACATCCGCTTGCCTCTCGTCGCTCTCTTTTAAAAACTTAGCCAGCTTATCTTCAAATGATACACTTGGCTGTTGGCGCGGAGGTCTCTTGCTTGCTGGAGCCTTCCGTGCACTAGCAGAACTACTAGAACTACTAGAACCACCAGATGAGTTGACTTGCTTGATGGAGAGGCCTACTTTACCCTTATCGTCAATATTAATAACTTTAACTTTGACCTTATCCTTCTCCTTCAAAAAATCATTTACATCCTTCACATAGGCATCCGCTACCTCCGAGATATGAACTAAACCTGTCACACCTCCTGGTAACTGGACAAATGCCCCGAAATTAGTTATACCGGTGACTACACCCTCAACTATGCTGCCTACTGCAATTGACATACTTTAAAATATCCTCCTTGTAAACTCAGGCAGAGTCTGTATTTTTTTTTATTATACTCAATATACTCACAAGTGTCAATTAATTATCACCAGCTTCTCTCCTGGTTTCACAAGCCCCAGTTCTTCTCTTGCTTTTTGTTCGATAAATTCTGGTTGATGTACCAGTTCTTTTTGTGCTTTTAACTCACTCTGTTCTTCTAATAATTTAGCTTTTTGCACTTCCAATATTTCCTTTTCATTGTTCAGTGTAGCCAGTTGAGCCTGCTGGTTGTATGCAAAAAAAACAATATAACCCACCAGAGCCAAGATCATCACTGGCTTCCATTTGAATTTCCAAGTTATTTTATTCTTTTTTTTCTTTTGATTTTTGGCCGTAGGTAGATAAGCTATATTATCATGCATATCTCTTTTTCTCAAGACTACACCCCTCCTTATGCAACTGATTCTCCATTTTTTAGAAGAATCCTGCCTGTCTGCATGAGGAATTTAAAAAATTTGCCTTAAAAAGTTTTGGGTTCTTTCATTTTGAGGGTTATCAAATACTTCTGTAGGACATCCCTCTTCTACAATTACACCCTCATCCATATATATTACCCTATCTGCTACTTCCTTTGCAAATCCCATTTCATGGGTGACCACTGCCATGGTCATTCCTTCCTTTGCCAAATCCTGCATAACTGCCAACACTTCGCCCACTAGCTCAGGATCTAAGGCAGAGGTTGGTTCATCAAATAACATTATCTTAGGCTGCATTGCCAATGCTCTAGCGATAGCTACCCTTTGCTTTTGTCCCCCTGAGAGCATAGCTGGATAAACATCTCTCTTGTCTGCTAGCCCAACCTTCTCCAGCAATTCTTCCGCTACCTTGCTTGCCTCATCTTTAGCTACTTTTTTCACCTGGGTAGGTCCTTCAATAACATTCTCTAAAACAGTCATGTGGGGAAACAAATTGAAATGCTGAAACACCATCCCCACCTCTTGACGCATTTTATTAATATCAGAACTCTTAGGCTTTATAAGCTCGCCATCAATTATAATCTCGCCCTTTTGAGCTCGCTCTAAAAAGTTTATACATCGTAAAAGAGTACTCTTACCCGAACCACTGGCACCAATAATTACAAGCACTTCTCGCTCTCTTATGTTTAAGTCTATCCCCTTTAACACGTGCAATTTATCAAAGTATTTATGAATCCCCTTTAGCTGTACCATATCTTTTTTATTCGGCATAAATTATTCCCTCCTAGCGATCACTAACACTTAGTCTCTTCTCGATTCTATTAACAATTACTGAAAAAATAGAAGTTAATATCAAGTAATACGCACCAGCAATAATCAAGAACTCCATATAACTAAACGCTGACGCCCCCATCTGCCTTGATTGTAATAGCAGTTCTCGAACGGCAATGGTGCTGGCCAAAGAAGAGTCTTTTAGCGCAATAATAAACTGATTACCCAACGGCGGAACTGCTCGTTTAAAAGCCTGGGGTAATATTACTCGCCTCATTGCCTGAAAATGTGTCATCCCCAAGGATCGGGCAGCCTCCATTTGCCCCTTCTCTATAGATTGGATAGCTCCTCTGAAAATCTCAGCAATATAAGCACCATTATGGGCACCAAATGCTATTACAGCTGAAGGAAAGGCATCTAAAGCTACTACTTCTGCCAAACCATAATAAATGATAAATAGTTGTAACAGAATAGGGGTTCCTCTAATAATTGTTATGTAGATGTTGGCTACTAATCTCAGCGGCCAATATTTTGAAATTTTCATAAAAGCAGCGATTAATCCAAATACCATCCCAACCAGTATAGCTGCTGCAGTAATCTTCATTGTCATCCACGCTGCAGGGATAAACAAATGAAAATTATCAATTACTATACTAAGGTCGTATGGGAAATCTGCTAACATACTGTGTCCAACTCCTTTTATTTCCTTGTCTTATTATAAGCAAATTATGCATAGTACCCAAACAGCACTATGCATAATTGCTATTTTAAATTATACTGTTTTACTAACTATTCCAGGTCTTCAGGGGCTGTAATCCAAGACCCCTCCTGCACAAACAATTGTGCACCAGAGTAGTAATAAGGATCCGTGAAGGAAACTTGCTCTAGTCTCTCTTCGGTAATAGCCATACTGCCAAAAATTCCATCAACTCGGCCTGATCTCAACTCCTCAATTAATCCTCCAAAATCTCCTGTTGGTACTGGTTCATATTCCACGCCTAGTTTTTCGGCTACTGCCTGCCCAATTTCCACATCAAAACCTGTCAGTTCTTCACCTACATAGTAATTGAATGGAGGATAACCACCACTCATCGCAAACCTTATTTCACCTGCTTCCAAAACTCTCTCTAAGCTATCATCAGTAGCTGGTTCTTCATCTGGGAATGTTATTTGATAATCAACACCCTCTAGAATGTCTTCCCCAAAGTACTTATTACTAATCTCAGCATATGTACCTTCCTCAATTATCTCTGCTAACGCTGCATTAATTGCTTGCCTCAAAGTAACATCATCCTTGCTGATGGCAACAGCTATCGTCTCTTCATATAACCAATCTCCCACTGGTTGAATGCTATCAAATCCAAGACCTTCTATGGCGTTTAAGCCCACTAATCTATCAGTGATAACGCCGTCAACTCGTCCAGTGTTCAACTCTGACATGGTTAAGTTGTCATCATCATATAGCCTTACATCACTTACCTTAGAGTATCCTCTTGCAAACTCCTCAAAGGTTGTACCAGTAACAACAGCTAGTACCGCAGTTTCCTCTTCTACTGCATCACCATTCTCAGCTACACCATTTTCATCTCCACATCCCGCTAAGGCAACTACCCCTAGCATCATTATTGCAACCAATAAAATTAACTTTTTCTTCACACTTTTCCCCCCACACTTTTTTTGTTTTGGTAGTCAAGAAAACCTGGCTTGCGAAAAATTTGCAAAAAAAACCTAGGCTCCCTACCAATCTTCTGATGCTCTAGTCATTCAGAAGAGAGGTAGAGTGCCTAGGTTTCGCCTTCCGACTCACCTTAAACCACGCCTAAATCAACGTAGTCTAGCTCTTGTCCTATTTGCTTTCAAATAGAACCCAAGCAAGCCCCAGCTCTCTGGGTCAGATTTTTCAACATTAATTTCAGCTTTGCATATAATGCTTAACATTCATCCGCTTTTACTGACGTATGTCTGCTCACACTATAGCTTACTCTCAATGCTTACTTCACCTTTTTGTTATTTTACTCTTTTATTATATATAGTGTTGTTGTAACTAGTCAAACTCTCAAGTGTTATATATTAATCCTTCTTTAATGATTTTAAGACCTTCAGCTTAAATTTTCCCCAGATCACTTTTAATTTGTTTATTATAGGCCTAAATGGAGCCAATAACAAACCCATGAGCTTTGCTAAAATTTTTCCAAAGCCCATTACTAGAGCTAACAATATACCAGAAATTAACTTTATCGGAATTGTAATTAATCTATAAATTGTTAATACACACGTTTTTATTATTTTAAAGATAGTAAACACAATATTTATTACCGTCTTGCTAAACCACTTGAAATATATTGCTATTCCTACAATAATCCCAATAAATATATAAACACGTACTTCTCCCCAATTACCAAATATCAACACTACAAAGGCTATTATAGCTAGCACAACCCATATTAACAAATCAGCTATATCACCCAAAATCTTCGGGGGCTTTATTTGCCCTCTTAGCACTCGATAAACATCAAAGGTAAGTGCAATCCCCATTCCCACTAAAGTTAACAACAGAAAGGTGATTAGCTGTTCAAAAACTAGACTCACGCACTAACCACCTACTATCTTAATATTTTTTTTAAAAAGCCTTTGCCTTTGTTTTTCACATTTTTATCTTCTGAATATTCCATGGAAGCAACCGAACCACTCATAGTTACTATGCCATTATCTAGGTTCAACTCACTCATGTGTAAGTTTTCTCCTTTTATCACCAAAACTCCCAATTTAGTTTCTAGTATCACTTGATCATCATCAAAGCTCTCTACATTGACAACACCAGTAACTTCTACCTTCTTCCGGTTAAAAACCTTTATACTTTGTACATCTTTTTCTCCTTCCATTTTGTATCACCCCCACAATTTATATACAAAAATAATATTCCACCTTACCCTCACATATGCCACAAGAAAAGAAAAAAATCCAGTATAAAACTGGATTTTTATTCCCACATCTTCATTATCTCTACATCTTTAAAATAGTAGGCTACTATATCTTCTGCACTGCTCCCATCTTCAGCCCAATACCGTGCTCCCCACTGACTCATGCCTACCCCATGACCATAACCCTTTCCTGCAACCACTAATTCGTTTCCTTGAATTTCAAAGGTGTCAATCAGGGTTGAGCGCATAACTGTACTGTCAAGAGCGAGTCTAAGTGCAGGTGCCGATACCTCGGCATCTCCCAGTCGCACCACAGTAGCCCTGCCCGAAGGCCCGGTTTCTACAATCTCAGCACTAGTAATCCCTCCACCAGGAGAACCACCTATTTCCTGAACAGCACCCTGAACTCGACCTAGTGGAAACCTGGCCTCCCAAGCCTTGTTATCCTCTTCTGTGATCTCAATTCCAGGGTCTTCTACACTATGAATATAAGGCGGTTCTTCATTAGCAAAGTCTAGCCCCTCTTGGGCTGTAGCTGTTATACCTCCTGCATCTGCATGGAACCAAGCGTTAATATATTCACCGTTATACAGCGCTACCTCTCCTCTAGTTCGTTCAACTGCGGCGACTACATTATCGTTAACCCGCTCTTCGCTATACGCTTGAAACTCATTAATATCCGTAGAAGCATCAGTTCCTCTGGCCTCTACTCCACCCTCTTCTATCTTTTTCATTGTAAAGCTTCTAGCAATGATAGCTTGGGCTGCCAATGCCTCTTCATGCCAAGTTGGTTCCATTTCGGCAGCAACTACACCTTGAAGATACTCCTCAATACCCATCTCCACTGTAGCTCCAGTCTCGTGCATATATACACTGATTTGTGGCTCTGCTTCTAGCATTTCTGGAGCTTCTCGAACTTCAGGTTGTTCAGGTTTTTGTTCACCTTGTGGACAACCGGTTAGCACTATGGCTATCACTGCCAACGTTAGTATTAGAACTATTTTCAACTTACTCTTAGCTTTTATATGTTTAAACATAATAAAAACCCCTCCTTTTTAACTATTGCCAATAGTTTCTTCCGAAGGGGCTGCTTTTATTCGCTTTTTTCTCTCTCAGCTATCACTTTATAAAGATTTGAAGCTTCATTGGCTTTAACAGCATTAGGAGTCTCTACTACCTCTACTATTAGTATTTTTCTTCCAAACTCCAGTTCAAGGGTGTCTCCAGGGGTAATAGTGGTCCCCGCTTTAGCCTGGCGCTCATTCACTTTCAATCTTCCCGCTTCACAAGCCTCCTTAGCCACTGTCCTTCTCTTAATCAAGCGAGATACCTTAAGAAATTTATCCAACCTCATTTACTTCACCTCTCAATTAAAACCGAACACCTCTCGCTTTATACTATTGAGTATAATTCGAGAGGTGCTTTTTATCTACTTAGCTACCGCATCTTTAAGCGCTTTTCCAGCTTTAAATGCTGGTACTTTTGCTGCAGCAATTTCAATAGGTTCTCCTGTTTTCGGATTTCTTCCAGTACGAGAAGCTCTCTCTCTAACCTCAAATGTACCGAAACCAACAAGTTGTACTTTATCTCCACTAGCCAGTGCCTCTTCTACACTAGCAAATACAGCATTAACAACTTTTTCTGCATCCTTTTTCGTCATATCTGTTTTCTCTGCTACACTTGTTACTAATTCTGTCTTATTCAAGACAATCCCTCCTAAACTTGTTTTTTCTTCTGTTAGCATATTCGCTATCAGTAGGCAAACTCCTTTATTTTCAAGGAATATTTTATAGTTTTTTCTAGTTGTTTTAACTTTTTTTAACTTTTTTCAACTTTCTTCGCCTCATTCCAAAGGTTATCTAGTTGAGCTAATGTCATTTTTTCCATTTTTTTATTACTTTTCATCACTTCCCTTTCAATAAATTGAAAGCGATTTGTAAATTTATTGCATGTGCTTCGAAGCGCTTCTTCAGGATCTATTTTAAGCCACCTTGCAAGATTACAAAGGGCAAACAATATATCTCCTAGCTCATTCTTAACCTCACTGCTCCCCACACCCGCTGTCCTTAATGCCTCATCTAACTCCTGAATCTCTTCTTGTAGTTTCTCCCAAACACCGGAGCTGTCTGGCCAGTCAAATCCCACTTTAGCAGCTTTTGCTTGAAGCTTTTCCGCCCTCATCAAGGCTGGCAGTTGATTGGGAACTTGGAGAATAGTAGGTTCATCGCCTTCATCAGCTCGCTCTTGCTTCTTAATCTCTTCCCAATTAGCTAAAACTTTATCCGCTGTTTCCGCACACTCATCTGAGAATACGTGGGGATGTCTTCTAATCATTTTATCGGTGATAGCTTGAACTACATCCAATATATCAAACACATGGTTCTCTTTTCCAATTTGTGCATGAAATACTATTTGTAGTAATAAGTCTCCCAATTCATCACATATTTTATTCATATTATTTTCTTCAATAGCTTCTACCACTTCATATGTCTCTTCTATTAGATATCTTTTCAGGCTTTCGTGAGTCTGCTCCCTATCCCAAGGGCAACCCCCTTCACCTCTTAATTTTGCCATCACATCTACTATGGGATCCATAGGATATTCACATTTAAGATTGGATTTCCCGTTGGACAAAGGAGGCAGGTATATTGTGACCAAATGATTTAGCCAGTCAAGCCTGTCCAATTCATAAAGAGGAATAGATTCCACTCTTTCCACATCAGGAATACCAGCCCCTTTAATCACCGTAATCTCCCACTCATCGGGATAAAGCTCCATCAGAGTAAGTTTGACCTCCGACGCTACCCGGCGATTGTATACTTGACAGATAATTAGGCCCTTTTGGGGTGCTATCTCTTCCTTGTTTAGCACCAAGCCATCCATTATTTGCAATCCCTCAGTTGGATCTACTCCTATGCGCCAATATATTGCATCTAAAAAACTCATTCCCGCCACAGTTTTAATTGTCACATTCTCTTTAATAGCCTCTTTTTGAAGTATTCCCACAGTACTCTCAGCAACACTAGGATGACCAGGCACAGCATATACAATACTGCCCTTTTGTTTTGCCACCTGAATAAGATTATCTACAATCTTCTTATAGACTTCTCCAAAGCTATCTTCCTGGTCATATATGTAATCAAAACTTTCATAAGTAAAACCCTGTTCTTCTAAAAAAACCACTATTGGATGCTGGTCTGTTCTTAAAAACACTGGTTTCCCGCTCAACAACTTTTCCTTTGCCTCTCCTGTAAGTAAACCCTGTGCCCCCGGGCCCATTCCGACCACTGTAATTTCCGCGTTTTCTTTCAAGTATATCACCTTACCAATTTAAATTTTGCCAATATGGAAGCGACGGCAAAGCCCACCTTGGGTATCATCTCCACATCTCTTCGCTTTACCCCTCCTACTAACATTAAGGAAATCCCATAGACAACTATCCCCATCTTGATGGCCATTAAAGTGGCTATGCTCTGGTTATACTGCTTCTCCAAAATTGGATAGCCATTGGCAATAGCTACCGCCATTATTGTAGCAGCCAGCGCAACTTTTAGCAAGAAATTCCCTTGACTTAGCCCTCGTCCTGTAGTTTTGTACAAATAAAGTATGTTTAATGCACTTGAAATTGAAAAACCCAGCACAGTAGATATCCCTGCCCCTACAATTCCTAAAGTGGGTATTGCAGTTAGATGATAATTACAGAATGCCTTTACACAAGCTCCCACAGCTAAATTCACCACCGGTACATAAGTTTTACCCATCCCTTGAATAGCTCCGGATGTAACTTGATGTAAGCCTAAAAACAGAGCAGCAGGTGCTAATACCCTAATAGATACCCCTACCTCTGCAATATCATACAACAAAAGTCCAATAGGAGTTGCCAAAAAGTACAACCCTACAGCTGCTGGTAGGCAAATTGTTACAGTAAAGCGGATGGCTTCTCTAATTTTAGAAACCAGCACATGCTGTTGCCCTTTGGATACTGAGTGAGATATTGCCGGAACTAAGCTAGCTGCCAAAGACAGGGTAACAATGGTTGGCAAGTTTATCAACGTAGCTGCCATTCCAGAAAATTGACCAAAAAGAGCCGTAGCTCTGTTCACATCCATCCCCGCTTCCTGCAACCTCAGGGGAACCATTGCCGCATCAATAGTCTGCATTATAGGCATTACCAGACCACCCAAAGAAATTGGAACCGCCAATGTTATAATCCGCGAAGTTAAGTTAAGGCTGCTTACTTTAGATTTTCCAAACCTACCTTTGGGCACTTTTATTGATTTTATTTTCCATAAAAAATAAATTGCCATTAACAGCAGTAAACCAAAAAAGCTCCCCACAACTGCTCCAAAGGTGGCTCCAGCAGCGGCATATTCCACGCCATATTTCATCAGAACTCCCCCAGCCACCAATACAGTACCAACCCTAAATACTTGTTCAACTATTTGAGAAGCAGCAGTAGGAGCCATCTGTTGCATTCCTTGAAAAAAGCCCCTGAAAGCTGCCATAAGTGCTGTAAATAGCAGCGCTGGTGCAATTACCATTAGTGAGTAGTATGCTCTAATATCGTGCAATACATTTATAGCCAAGTACTCTGCAGCTAAAAACAACCCTAAACAGGAGCTAAGCCCCAAGCCTAACATAATAACTAATGCCACTAATAGAACCTTCTGAGCTCCAACAAAGTCACCAGCAGCTCTACGCTCAGACACAAGAATTGATATTGCCACGGGAATCCCTGCTGCAGAAAAGGCTAAAATCATTGAATATATGGGGTATGCCATTTGATACAATCCCATTCCCTCTTCACCAACCATACGAGCAAAGGGTATTCTATATAGGGCACCAATTAATTTAGTTACCAAACCTGCACCTGCTAGTATTGCAGCTCCCTTTAAAAATGAGTTATCCCCCATTTTACTTCCCCCACTTTTCTTAGCAGTAAATACTGTAAATACTATGTGAATCCATGGGGAAGTAGAATAAAAAAGGTGAGCAATCTGATAATTGCTCACCCATAGTTTATTGTTCCATCTGTTTAGCTAAGAAGCCAGCTGCTGTTTCAGCTAACTTTAACTCCATATCTCCCATTTTTATGTTTTCATCTTTGGTAGCTATTATAACTGCACCAATAGGATCTCCTTCTGCAATTATAGGAGCGATAACTTCTGCAGTGAACTTACACCCCTCATCACCGCCACAGTCAATGCAGTAGTCATGTTCACCAGGCTCGTTAATAAGTATTGCTTTTCTTTCTTCCATAACCTTCTCAACAGCAGACCCTACGGGTTTATTGATAAACTCCTTCTTGGGAGCCCCTGAAACTGCAATCACATTATCTCTATCAGCAATGCACGCAATGTGCCCTATTGCCTCATTTAAAGATTCAGCATACTCTTTTGCAAAGTCACCTAGCTCTCCAATAGGAGAATATTTTTTGAGGATAACTTCACCTTCTCGATCCACGAATATTTCTAGTGGGTCACCTTCTCTTATACGCAAGGTTCTTCGGATTTCTTTTGGTATTACTACTCTGCCTAAATCGTCTATTCGACGCACGATTCCTGTTGCCTTCATTGTTTTCATTATCCCTCCTTTTTCCAAGCGCTAAATAATTGAGTTAATCTTTTCAATGATAGTATATAACTAGATGAATTCTTTTATTCATTTTTTTCCATGGCAAAAAAACAGGCCCTTTCTTTTGAAAGGGCCTGTACTAGCTACTTTTTGAGCTTATTCTAGGTTATTTACAATATTTGCATTATCTTTAATTTGCTCCACAAACTGATTAAATAACTGAGATTTTTCTTCAAAAGTCAGACTGTATTCAATATCTTCCCGCAATTCTTCTAATGTCTCTTTTCGATCTTCAATTAAAATAATATGGAAACCATGTTCAGATTCAACTGGCTCCTTAGTATATTCTCCTTTAGCTAAGCTAAAAGAAGCCTCTTCAAACTCTGGAACCATTCTTCCTTTTCCAAAATAGCCTAAGTCGCCACCTCTAGAACCTGATCCTGGGTCAAGTGAATGCTCTTTAGCTAGCTCAGCAAAGTCCTCTCCCTGGTTTAATAACTCAATTAACTCCAGAGCTTTCTCTTCTTCCTGTACTAAGATATGACGAGCCCTTACCCGCTTTAGTTGCTCTTCATTCTCATGGTAGTATTCAGAGATTTCTTCTTCACTGGCCACTATTTCAGCAGTCACATGATCATAAACAGCCTTTTCTAAAAGCTGGTTGTATATGAAATTATAAAAATCCTGATCGTTCCAGTTCATGTTTTCTAATAGCGCTTGATACTCTTCTTCGCTAGCCGTTTCTAACAATTCATTAATTTGCTCCTGTGCCTCTTCTTCAGTAGGTGCCACATCAAATTCTTCAGCTTTTTCCGCAAATAGTTGCGCTAGTATCATTTCTTGAAGTACATACTTGCGCATTTCATCGAGCATTTCTTCACCTTCAGGAGTCCCAGCTAATTGTTCTACAGTAGCACCCATCAATGTTAACTCAGCTTCTAACTGTTCGTCCAACTGAATTTTAGTAATCTCAGTTCCATTTACTTCTGCCGCTATTTCGCTATCTTCATTTTGTCCACAGCCTGTTGCCGCAAAGGCAAGAGAAACCATTAGCAAAACTACTAATAAATATTTTATTTTAGTCATTTTGTCACATCCTTTTTATCAAAACTATTCACATTATATCAGTTATCCACAGGGGCCGCAAGGGATTTAACTCGTCCAATAATTTCTGTTATTATCTCAATCCTCTTTTCTTTATCCATACCACTTACTTTAATGCCTATTTCCAAAGGTCCAGAAGCATTAAAGCTTATTCTTCTCCCCATACCCTTTGCCAATTGTAATAATTTTTCTCCGCTTAAATCAGGTGGCTGGTGAAAGGATATCTTAATAGTATCACGCTGTTGCTTTATTGTAGCTACCCTTATATTCTTGGCAGCAATTCTCAATTCTGCTAGCTTGATTAAGTTAGTCGCCTCAGGGGGCAGTTCCCCAAATCTATCAACTAACTCATCTATCAGCTCAGATAGCTGTTCTTTATTTTCCAGTGCCAATAACCTTTTATAGAATTCTATTTTTACTCCCGCATCGGCAATATACTCGTCGCTAAAATATGCGGAAATCTCTATGTCTATGTCTACTGAAGAATCTACTTTTTTTACTTCTCTCCCCTTTTCTTCCTCCACAGCCTGCTCCAATAGCCTGCAGTAAAGATCAAAACCCACTGCCATCATCTGACCATGTTGCTCAGGCCCTAATATATTTCCTGCTCCCCTTATTTCCAGATCCCGCATCGCAATCTTAAACCCAGCCCCTAACTGAGTAAATTCTTTTATTGCGTGCAGTCGCTTTTCCGCTACCTCTGTCATAACTTTATTTTGTTGATACGTAAAATAAGCATAAGCAATTCGGTTAGATCTACCTACTCTCCCGCGCAACTGATAAAGCTGGGATAAGCCCAGCTTATCAGCTTCACTAACTATAAGGGTATTCACATTTGGAATATCGATGCCATTCTCTATTATGGTAGTACAAACTAACAAATCTATCTCTTGTTCCAAAAACTTTAATATCACTTGTTCTAGTTGATCCTCACGCATTCGACCGTGAGCCACACCTATTTTAGCATGAGGCAATAACTGTTGTAACTTTCTAGCTTCGGCCTCAATACTAGATACCCTATTGTGAAGATAGAAAACTTGCCCTCCCCGACCCAGTTCTTTATTTACAGCTTCTTTAATTATCGATGGTGAATGCTCCACTACAAAGGTTTGCACTGGATATCTATCTTCAGGCGGAGTCTCAATCACACTCAAATCCCTGGCACCAATTAAAGACATGTGCAGCGTTCTGGGAATAGGTGTAGCAGAAAGCGTGAGTACATCAATATTCTCCTTTAGCTGCTTTAACTTCTCCTTGTGAGCCACACCAAAGCGTTGCTCCTCATCTACTATCAACAGACCTAAGTCCTTAAATTTAATATCTTTAGACAGAAGGCGATGGGTCCCCAATAGGATATCTAATCTCCCGCCCTTAACTCTTTCCATGATATCTCTCTGCTCTTTTGGTTTTCTAAACCTGCTCACCACATCAACTGCCACAGGGTAATTGGCAAGCCGTTCTTTAAAAGTCTTAAAGTGCTGATGCGCTAAAATTGTAGTTGGTACAAGCACCGCTACCTGCTTACCATCTACTACTGCTTTAAATGCAGCTCGCAAAGCCACTTCTGTCTTCCCGTAACCTACATCTCCACAAAGAAGTCTCTCCATGGGCTTAGACTTTTCCATATCCACCTTAACATCTATTATTGCCCTAAGTTGGTCCGGAGTCTCTTCATAGGGAAAAGCCTGTTCAAACTCTCGTTGCCACACATTGTCCTCAGAAAAAGCGAACCCAGGCTGTGCCTCTCTTATAGCATATAGCTTCAGTAGTTCTTGCGCCATCTCTTTAACAGATTCTTTTACCCTGTTCTTTACTTTATTCCATTCATTGCCCCCCAATTTGTTTAACTTGGGAGCGTAGTCTTCAGATCCCACATATTTTTGGATGAGATCCACTTGGTCAACGGGAACATATAGCTTATCCGCACCGGCATACTTTATTACAAAATAATCTTTGTGACTTTCCCCAATCTCCATCTTTTCAATACCTATGTATTTGCCAATCCCATGGCTTTCATGAACTACATAGTCCCCTTCCTTTAAGTCCACGAAAGGTGCTAGCTTTTCTTTTGGGATTGAGCCTTTTTTCTTAACTGCTTTCTTCTTTTGCTGTTCGTAAATTTCCCCTTCAGTTATTACCACTAAATTGGCTTGCAGTATTGTAAAGCCCCTGGAAAGTCCTCCCCTTATCATGTAAACCCTCTTGGGAAGTATTTTTCCCTTCCTTAAGCCTGCCTTCTCTAACGGCAAGTTAAATTCATCTAATGCTTGTTGCAGTAGCTCTTCGCGCCTTTCATCGGTCACAACTAACACTACAATCTTGCCTTCCCGAAGATAAGTCTTAATATCAGTAGCTAGAGTTTCAAGCTGAGCATGATAGTTGTGCATTAGTGTCCCGGAGAAACTCACTACTTTTTGAGGTTTAACTTTTGCCCCTTTTCGAGGTAACAAAGCCATATTCACAAGCTGCCTACTACTAAGATCTTCTTGCAACTCTGCTTCTGTTAATAAATTTTCGTCACTCTTAAATAAACTACTTCCTCTAGCATAGAGATCTGAAAAGGTTTCCACCCTTTCTTCTATATACTTATGGTACTCCTCCCAGCATCTACTGGGGTCCAATATAAATACCGCGGGACTTTTGGGAAAATAATCTGTTATGCTACTCAACTCTTCGTAAAAAAGAGGTAATAGCGAAGAGAGTCGTTGATCACTCCCTCCCATTTCAAGCATATCTATAATAGGCTTCACCTGCTCCTCCAGTGTCTCCCTTTGAGGATTTTCTTTCAAAAGCACTTCCAGTCTATCCTTACCCGTTGTCAATCGAGTCGAAGGCAGCAATATTTCTTCAGCAGGCGGTAACACTATTTCGCTTAGTATATCTTTAGACCTTTGACTAGCTAAATCAAAACTTCTTATACTGTCAATCTCATCATCAAAAAACTCTAGGCGCAAGGGGTCTTCCATAGTCAGGGGGAAAACGTCAATTATTCCGCCCCGAACACTGTACTGTCCTTTAGTATCCACAGTGGGTACTCTTTCATAACCCATTAACGCAAGTTCATTTGACAGTGCAGAAAAATCTATTACTTGGCCCACCTTTATTTTTTTCCAGTATTCCGTAAATTCTCCTTTAGGCATCATTTTTTGCCCCAACCCTTGCATAGATGTAACTACTATAGGTTTTTGGCTAAAACGAAGTAATTCCATAACCCGCATTCTCTGCTCTACCAAGTGATTGCTTGCCGCCATAACTGTAAAGGGCAGAGTTTCCCGCAATGGCAAATAAGCTACATCATTTGTTCCAGTTAAAACTTCTAGTTCTTCAGCCAACTTTTTAGCCGCAACCTCAGTATCGGTAACTGCCAATATAGGTCTAGAATTAGACATATTGACGCTGGCCAAAAAGTATGCTTGCTGAACTTCAGTTAATCCATAGACTAATTGTTGCTCTAGCCCCTGGTCAAGTCCTTCTAACACTGATTTAAACTCCGCTGAGTTAATTAAAGGAGAAAATAATCCCATGTTCATAAGACCACCTCGCATAATTCCATTACAAAAAGCCTTGGCTCAAGCCAAAGCTACTCATATTAGCTGTATAACTACCGTTTGTTTTTTGCTGAAACTATCTCCACTATCCATGTATTCCATGCCATGTGAAAAACAAAAGCTGCTATTACTGCTATTAAAAAAACTCCCGTCAGATTATACGCAAATTGAGCTATAAGACCCAAAGCTATATGGCTAAAAAGACTTACTATAGCCGCACTTCCTCCTTTATTTATAGCTGTTGTAGAATCGTAAAGGGCCTCTATTACTCCGAACACCAAATGAGTATAAAAAATCGATGCTCCCACCAATAGCGCTAACCCTGTTTTGAGAGTCTCTTCAACTAGAGGTACTAAATTTCCAATAGCCCTGTCTCCCACATCATTAACTATCCATCGGTTAATCACATAAGAAAAAAAAGCTGCCGTTAGTCCTGCAAATAAGAATTCCATGCTACTATTATACAGTTATTTAATTAAATTCATTCATCGCCTTATCTATTCCCGCTTCCACCCATGTTTCACTAGCTTCGGCCCCTAATTTCAGTGCATCCTCTACGGTTTTCCACTCTTCTTCAGAAAAACGACTGAGAACATAATCAGGAGTACTCCATCCAGATGGCGGTCTACCTATACCTACTTTAAGACGACAGAACTCTTCGGTTCCCAAATGTGATATTAGCGACTTAATGCCATTGTGCCCTCCAGCACTTCCCTTTTTTCTAAATCTAATTCTTCCCAGTTCTAGATCTAAATCATCGTAAATAACTAAAATATCTTCTGAAGGGATTTTGTAAAAATTAGCTATAGCACCTACCGCTTCTCCACTTAAATTCATATATGTCTGCGGTTTGGCTATTATAACCTTTTCCCCTCCTATTGTTCCTTCGCCTAATTCTGCCTTATATTTCTTCTTATCTATATCTATGGTAAGCATATCCGCCAATTGATCTGCTATCAAAAAACCTATATTGTGCTTAGTCATTTCGTATCTGGAACCGGGGTTTCCCAGCCCTACAATTAACTTCACTTAAAATCCTCCTCATCTTTATGTGCTTAACAGTTTCTATTCTCCTCGAGGATTTATAATTCCTGCTGCATATAAATAAAGCCGGGCGAATAGGCCCGACTTTATTTACTCCTCTTGTTCTTCCGCTTCCCCTTCTTGCTCCTCTGTGGCTTCTTTTGTCACTTCTTCTTTTTCTGTATCTTCTTCAGCCTCTACTTGTGGGTACGCCAACACCGCAATAGTTTCTTCACTGTCTGTCATCACTTCCACACCTTCTGGTGGCTGTATCTCTTTTACAGAAATACTATCCCCCATCTCCAGTTCACTCACATCTACTTCTATTTTCTCTGGAATGTTTGTAGGCAAACATTCCACCTCTATAGCCCGCAAAGGTTGTTGTAATATTCCCCCACCTTTTAAGCCCTCAGGCTCACCAGTTAAGTATATAGGCACCTCTGTAATCAGCTTATCCTTTAAAGAAACCTGATAAAAATCCACATGGGTGTACTTGCCAAGGGGGTGATTCTGTACGTCCCTAATCATTACATGATAGTCCTTATCTCCTGCCAGCTTTAGACTAATTAATCCCCCTTCACCCCCAGTGTGTAGAAGTTTTTCAAGGTCTTTAATCTTAACAGATAGTTTTATATTATCTACCTCTTTGCCATATAGTACACCGGGAAGCTGGCCAGCTGCCCTCAGTCTTCTCGCCTCACCTTTACCACTTTTTGTTCTCTTTTCCGCTTCAATAAAAACTAAATTAGACATAATTTATCACTCCTTTTGTTATCTATTTTTTCCCAGTTGTAACATATTTAATCTTATGAATGCATAAGTTGTAACAGGTTGTCTAAGAAAAAAGGAGGGTTCATAATGCAATATGAAAGTAAACACTTTTTAGGCTTACCCGTTGTGAGCTTAGACTTAGGCCAACAATTAGGTGTTGTAAAAAGCCTAATAATAGATCCAGAAACTGTTTCTTTAATGGGATTAGTAATAAGCAACAAAGGGTGGCTTTCTGAAAACAGGTTTCTGCCTTTCAGCAAGGTAAAAAGTGTAGGTAGGCATGCAGTAACCACAGAAAGTTCAAAAAGTCTAGAAAAAATTGTTCAAAGTAGTGATCACAGGCAGTTAGAGGGTGTTCAAGTTTTATCTTGTCAGGGCAATTTTTTGGGTACAGTAGAAGAGTTTACTATAGATGCTGAAACAGGAGAAATCGTTACTTTAGAGCTTTCAGGAAAGCTAATAAACAGCCTCCTCAAGGGCAAGGCCTCATTACCAAGAACTGCACTCCAAACAATGGGCAAAGATGTGATTGTTGCTGTTGCAGGTGCTGAGGAAAAGCTCACAGATAGAGAAAGTGCCATTCAGGAAACTGTTAAATCAGTAAGGGAAAAAACAAGTAAAGTACTTGATTCCACAGTGGAAAATTCAAAAAAATTTACCCAAGGATGGCGCGCACCGTGGAAAAATAACAAGGTTGATCTTAAATCAGAAAAACGAATGGAGGACCTAAAAGAAAAGACAGAAAATCCTCTCGAGGAAAATAAAGAAGAAAAAAGAGATAGCTAGGAGCTATCTCAATTTTTCTTCTATTTTATTTTTTATTTCTTTTACCTCTGCCGCAAGAATTCCTTTATGAAAAGCACTATCTCCGTGTAGATCACTAGTAATCAGCTCAGAAGCAAAAGGTAGATATCCTAAAACCGGAATTGGATCTAGCTCTTTTGCCACCTCTTCTTCTAACCCAGGATGCATTTTATTTACTACCGCATAGGTTTTTTGTACTCCTAGTTCTTCTGCTAGCTTAACCACATTATGAGCAGTTTGAAGACTGCGCTTTCCCGGTTCCACCACTACTATAAAGGCATCCACACCATCTCCAGTGCCTCTACCCATATGCTCTAGTCCTGCTTCCATATCTACAATCAAGGTCTCATTTTCATGTAACACTAAATGCCTTAATAAATGCTTTATTAACGCACTTTCTGGACAGATACATCCTCCACCGCCCCTATCTACGCCACCTAATTCCATTAATTTAATTCCGTATTCTTCAACTACATAACGCTGAGGGATGTCTTCCACCTTTGGATTCAAACTAAAAAACTGTCCACTGGTTCCCGGTTCTGCACCAGTTCGCTCTTTTATTAGCTTTTTATCCTTGCTGATTGTAATCAAATTGTCAATAGTACTTTTTGAAAAACCAAGAGCCAAACCCAAGTTTGCATCAGGATCTGCATCTACCGCTAGCACTTTATAGCCTTCTTGGGCATACAAATGCGCTAACAGCGAGGAAAGGGTTGTTTTCCCCACTCCACCTTTTCCAGATATTGCTATCTTTATTCCCGTATTACTAGTTCCCATAAACACCACCCGCTTCCTTAGTTTTCCTTTTAAGTAATAGTATAAGACAAACTAAGGTAAAAATACAGACTATTTTTACAAAAAAAGAGCATACCTGAAGTAATCTTCGGTATACTCTCCAATTTATTTCTTTCTTAGTCAAATAGTTTGCTAACTGATAAATCTTGATGAATTCTAATTATAGCTTCCCCAAGTAGAGGTGCTACAGATAGAGTTTTAATCTTTTCAATTTTCTTATCCTCAGTTAAAGGTATTGTATTAGAAACTACTATTTCTGAGATGGGGGAACCCTCTAGGCGCTCAATAGCAGGACCTGAAAGTACTGGGTGCGTACAGCATGCATATATTTCCTTAGCCCCCATATCCTTAAGTGCCTGCGCTCCATTAGTTATTGTCCCTGCTGTATCTATAATATCATCGGTCATAATAACCGTCTTGTCCTGAATATCTCCAATAACGTTCATAATCTCAGCCACATTGGCTTCAGGTCGACGTTTATCTATAATTGCAATGGATGCTCCCAAGCGATGCGCCAACTCCCTCGCTCTAGTTAACCCCCCCACATCAGGAGAAACAACTACAACATCCTCTAGTTTCTTTTGCTTATAATACTCCGCCAATATGGGTACTCCAGGTAAATGATCTACTGGAATGTCAAAGAAGCCCTGAATAGCCCCTGCATGCAAGTCCATAGTTGCTACTCGATTAGCACCAGCTTCTACTAATAGGTTTGCTACTAATTTAGCAGTAATAGGGTCTCTAGCTCTCGTCTTTCTCTCTTGACGGGCATATCCATAATATGGAATAACCACACTGATTCTACGTGCTGATGCCCTTCTTGCTGCATCCACCATTACCAATAATTCCATTAAATTTTCATTAACAGGATTAGAAGTCGGCTGCACAATAAATACATCTGCGCCCCTAACACTTTCATTGATAGCTACACTTGTTTCACCGTCTTTAAATCTGCCAATCTTTGCTTGTCCCGGTTTAACCCCTAAGTATTCGCATATTTCATTAGCTAATTGCGGGTTTGCATTACCGGAGAAAATTTTTAACTTCTGACTATAAACCGACATTAAATATAAACCCCCCGAATGTATTCATGCTTAAAAGCCAATATAGTTATTTCTGCTTTACTCGACATTTTTCCTTCTTTTTTTTAATTTTTTTTAGTTATTTTAGCCTTCCCCGCTAGATTAAGTCTTACGCTATTTTTTGCTCCAATTTTCAATATTCTTTTGCTTACTCCTAGCTACACTCAGAGAGTTATCAGGAACATCTTTTGTAATAGTAGATCCAGCACCAACAGTTGCCTTCTTTCCAACCTTAACTGGTGCTACTAAGTTTGTATTGCTGCCAATAAAAGCTCCATCTTCAACTTCAGTCTTATATTTTTCATATCCATCATAGTTGCAAGTTATTGTGCCCGCTCCAATGTTCACACTTTTCCCTATTATGGCATCACCGATGTAACTGTGATGAGGCACTTTACTTCCCTTTCCAATATGACTTTTCTTAACTTCTACAAAATCTCCGATCTTCACTTCATCCTCCAGTACAGTTTCTGGACGCACATAGGCAAAGGGACCAATTAAAGCTCTATCACCTATTTTTGCCCTTAAGACTACGGAAGTATCTATATTAGTTTGCTCACCAATTGCACTGTCTTCTATCCTTGTGTTAGGTCCAAGGTTACATTCACTGCCAATATTTGTCTTCCCTTTTATTACAACATTTGGTTCAATTATTGTATCAGGCCCCACCTCTACTAGTTCCTCAATATAAGTAGAATTGGGGTCCACAATAGTCACGCCAGCTTCCATTAGCTTGTTCAGTTTTCTCTGTCGCAAGACAGCCGACGCCTCAGCAAGTTGGACTCGGTTATTGATGCCCATAATTTCTTCTACATTTTCTAATTTAACCGCTGAAACAAAATCACCCTTGCTTACTAAAACCTCAATAACATCAGGCAGGTAGTACTCGCCCTGAGCATTTGCGGGAGTTATTTTGTTTAAAGCATAATTGAGCATCTCTTGATTAAAACAATATGTTCCACTATTAATTTCAGTTACTTTCTTCTCTTGATCAGAAGCATCCTTCTCCTCTACAATTTTGGATACTTGCCCTTGAGCGTTCCTAATTACTCTACCGTAACCAGTTGGGTTTTCAAAATCGCAAGTTAATACAGTAGCTTTAGATCCACTTTCTTGATGACTTTTAATTAATTTGCTCAAGCTCGCTTCCGTCAAGAGAGGCGTATCTCCACATAGTACTAGAACAGTGCCATTACTTGATTTTAGCTGAGGAGCAGCCTCCATTACAGCATGACCTGTGCCCAATTGCTGTTCTTGCACAGCATAATCCACACTTTCACCCAATTCTGATTTCACCGCATCTCGTTGATGGCCAACTACTAAAACTACTTGCTCTACGCCAGCTCCACTGCAAGCATCTATAACGTATTGAACCATAGTCTTACCATTTAATTTATGTAAGACCTTGGCCAACTTCGAATTCATTCTTGTCCCTTTTCCCGCCGCCAAAATTACTGCACTTACTGTCATCAATTCATCCCCTTCACATTAACATTTACTTAAAAACCTTAAATTACTGTACCTTTACTAACCCTACCTCTATATTATACCTTTACTTTAAAAAAATAAAAGGAGCTTATCAGCTCCTTTAGATTACTTATTCTTCAATTTTAAGCTGTAAGCGCCTCCTCATAAGCTTTAAGAACTGCACTCTGAATAATCGACCTGGCATCTGTAGAGATTGGGTGAGCTATATCCCTGTACTCACCATCTGGCGTCTTGCGGCTTGGCATTGCTACAAAGAGACCGTTTTGTCCTTCCACCACTTTCACATCGTGAATTACAAAGGCATCATCTAAAGTCACAGAGACTATTGCCTTCATCTTCCCCTCCATGTTGATTTTTCTCACTCTTACATCTGTTATGTTCAAAATCAGCCACCATCCTTTCCTCTCCTGCATAAATATGGTATAAGTCAATAATGTGTTATTTCTCCAGAAATTGAAAAAATCCTCCTTATATTTAGAGAATTTTTCCAACAAAGAAAGATGGCTTTATATTAACAATCTGTTTAACTTCATCTAATACTGTTAATTCTAGTAGTGCAACATAATCTGTTACCAATTTTTCCTCAGGTTCTTTCGTCGCCATAAATACCCCCATACCCATTACCTCTGCGCCAAACTCTTCCATCAAGTCTCGCATTCCTTTGGCTGTGCCTCCGGCTTTCATAAAATCGTCAATTATGAGTACTTTGGCCCCATTTGGAATGGCTCTTCGGGATAGGGACATAGTTTTTATGGACCTAGAAGATCCAGAAATATAGTTAATACTCACAGAAGATCCCTCTGTTACCTTGCTATCGTCCCTGATAATTACCAAGGGCAAATTAAAGGCTCTAGCAGTCATCATCGCTAAGGGAATTCCCTTTGTCTCAATTGTTATTACATAGTCTAAATCTAAATTACTAAAATGTTGAGCAAAAAATTCCCCCACCTTAGCCGAAACCTGAGCATCATAAACTAAATCAGCCACATATAAAAACCCCCCAGGAATGATGCGTTTGGGAGTTGCTAGTTTATCACACCAACTTCTCAGTATTTCTTCTGCCTTTGCAGAAGCTGTCATGGGGACATACTTAATACCACCGCTGGCTCCAGCAACAGTGTGTATTACACCATCTTCGCCCTTTTGCAGGGCTTCCTTTACAATAGTAATATCTTCACTAATAGTTGATTTTGCTGCCTGAAATTGCTCACAAAAATAGCTTAGCGAAAATAGCTTATTTGGATTGTCTACTAGCATTTTTGTTATTAAGACAAGTCGCTCACTGCGCCTCAATTTCATTTTCAAAACTTCCCCTCAATCTTTTCTAAGGTATCTTTTAACTAACTCCAAATCACTTAGTTTATCTACATCCATGCCCACTTCCGGATATTGAGAAATAATCCCTTTAGCTCTATAGCCCAAAATTTTAGATGCCCTTTCTTCCACCTCTCGGATTGAAAGCCTCTTCAATAAGAACTTAATAATAAAAGGTACCCCTAACATGCCTGCAAGCTTCAGTGGACTTTTTCGTAATTTCACAGCATCTTCTGCTTTAGCAGCACAGTCGGGTATTATCTTAGGGTCCACAAAGAACAGGTTGCCACCAGTAAATGTCCCCTCTTTTAAAGTAAAGTAGGTTCGCTTACTCTCAGGCAGCTTTTCTTCAGTCACCTTTTTAGGCACTATGGGATAAAAGATATCACCCTTAAGCTCTTGACAAGAATCCACAAAGTTATTTACCGCTTTTTCAGTGAGGAGGGGGATATCTGATGTAGCCACTAGCAACATCTCATCTTTGTTTAGGTGCTTTAGCCCATTCAACACTCCTTGGATAACTGTCTTCCCACCATCAACCATGATTATATCTTCCCTAGAAGCAAACAATTTTTGTAGCTCCTTTACTGGACCCACTAGTATGATATTGTCAAAGCGTCGGGATCCGCTGACAGCATCTACAACATACTCAACCATGGTCTTTTTGCCAATTCTAATCATAGCTTCGTCTTTAACATTTGTTTCCTGATTAAGTTCACCTTTATTAGAGCTACCAGCAAGTATTAAAGCGTCCATTTGAATCCCTCTCTTATACTTCGTCTTCCTGTAATGCATCAAGCATAATATTCTCAGCATTTTCTACGTGGTTTTGCGCTAAGTCTCGAGCTAAACAAATATTGCGTTCAGCTATGGCTTCTACTATTTGCTTGTGTTCCATTACAACCTCTCGCAAACGCCCAGGTACTGCTAGAGATGTAGTTCTAAAACGCTGGATTTGTTCTCGCAAATTACTAATAATCTGCACTAACTTCTCATTGCGACTAGCTTTATAAATTATATCGTGAAACCCCGTATCTATATCTACCAGGGTTTGAATATCATTGGAATTCACCAGTTCAGTAACTTTCACCAAATGCCGTTCCAACTCTTCTAACTCATCATCAGTACACCTTTCTGCTGCTAGACCCGCTGCCAATCCCTCTAGAGCCGCCCTTATTTCGAATACGTCTGCTATGTCCTTTAGAGAAATCCCAGCCACATACGCCCCTTTTCTAGGAACCATAACTACAAATCCCTCTAATTCCAATTTTCTTATAGCCTCCCTAACCGGCGTGCGACTAACTCCCATTTCCTCAGCTAGTTGCACTTCCATCAACCTTTCGCCCGGCTTCAAAGTGCCATTTATTATGGCATCCCGAAGAGAATCAAAAACTATTTCTCTTAATGGCCTATACGTGTCCAACTTTATTGGTATCATTTTTCCCATATTATTCCCCCCTTAAGCATAAATATTATTTTATATCGTTGTAGTTAAGTATGCAAAATATTCTTTCTGGGCAAAGTAATTTCTAATCCGCTTTCCTATTGAAAAATCTTGGGGCAATATGGCAAAGACACTAGGACCACTCCCAGACATAAGCGCTCTTTTTGCACCTAACCCTGTCATGTCAGATTTAATCTGGTATATTTCTTGGTGCATATTAGCAGTAACTTGCTCTAAGACATTACCGCAACCATTAACCAGTTCATCTATGTCTCCTACCTTCAGAGCTTCCATTACTTGTCCATTATTAGGCCTACCTTCAAGACTATTTATATCTAATTTCTTATAGATTTCTGCAGTAGATACCCCAAAGGATGGCTTGACCACTAGCACTGGTAGTTTAAGTTTTGATTTTAAGGGTGTTAACTGAGTCCCCTTGCCCTCAGCAAGAGCTGTCCCTCCCAAAAAACAAAAGGGGATATCTGCACCTAAAGGAGCTGCTATTTCCATTAACTGTTCTGTAGAAAGCCCCAAGCCCAACAATTTGTTTACACCTCGCATGGCAGCAGCTGCGTTACTACTCCCCCCCGCCAATCCTGCAGCCATAGGTATATTTTTTTCTAACCGCACCTTAATACCAGTTTCATTTGAGTAACCCGTTTGCTTTAACATAGCTGTTACGGCCTTATGGATTAGATTTTCTTCACCTGTAGGTATTTCCGGCTCATTGCACTCTATCAAAATACCCTTCTCACCTTTAACTTCAATAAAAAGTTCATCCCAAAGATCTATCTGTTGCATTATCATTTCTACCTGATGGTATCCATCAGGTAGTCTTCCTAATACATCTAAGGTTAAGTTTATTTTGGCAAACGCCTTTTCGTTTATCACATAAACACCCACTTACACTAAATTACTGTTCTTAATGTATTAGCTATTTATGGGTATAAATCCTCCCCAACAATGAATATTCTTAACTTGTGTTCATTTAAATATACCACATTTCGCCAATAGAGGGTATAATAGATTCATCCACACTTACAGGAGGTATTCACCGTGCAAGAAGAACAACTATGTTTACGCTGCAAGGAGCCCTTTTTTTCTCAAGCTAATCAATCTCTCTGTAATCGCTGTGCTGAATTGTTATTTAACAAGGTAAAGGAGTACATCAATGCCTACTCCTATAACTCCATCCAGGATATAGCTGATAATACTGGTGTGGAGAAAAAGTTAATCAATAAGTGGCTTAGAGAGGGGCGTCTAGAACTAGTTTCAGCAGATGCGCTAGCGGAAAAAGAAAAGTTACTAAACTTAAGTAAACAATACCAAGAAGCGCAGAAAACAACGGAAATGGAACAAAAAACAATAGCCTCTTCCAATAGAGCAAGTATGCACTACTTAAAATATAACAAATAGAGCCACTAAATAAATAGCGGCTCTATTTGTTATATTTTTCTTTTCTCTTTAGCAATTCTCATCATTTGCTCTTTTTTATTGAGTGGCGGCACTCTAGTAATATCTTTACGCATAAAAATCATAGCTTGTTGAGGACATTTTGATACACATACACCACAACCTAAACACCTTTCCTCATCCACATTTGCAGTTTCATTCACCTTAATGGCAGCAATGTGACAACTTTCCTCACATATTCCACAAGCGGTACAAGTATCTTCATTAACTTTAGGAATGAAGTTACTAGCATGCACAGAGGTTACTTGATGCTCATTAATTGATCGAAGCAATCCACAGCAACAGCCACAGCAATGACATATATATGCCGGGTTTTCTTGCACATTGTCCGCCAAATGCATTAAACCCAATTCAGCTGTGCGATCCAATACCCTCAACAACTCATCTGTAGTTGCAGGGCGAGCGAATCCTCTTTTAATTAACCACTTAGCTGCATTCCCCAAAGAAGTACATACATCTTCCAAAGGCGCATCACAATTCTTTCCTAAGTGAGCCATTTGGTGGCGACAGTAACACATGGTAAGTGCCCCACCACCTGAGTCCCTTATTATTTGAGAGGCCTTTTCATAAGTGAGAACTTCCGTTTTTACATCTTCCTCCATAACTTTTTCATATCCCAATGCTTGAAACATCTTGGTTTCAGCACCAAAAAATTCTTCAGCTACCCCTTCTTCATGATGATAAGCCTCAAATAGCTCTGCCAATTCTTTCATGGGAAGGTCTTTGTTAACACGCATAAAGGTATACTCAAAAAAACCTACAACTAATGGGCTCAACATATAATAGTTTTTTCCTTTGCGCTCAGCATCAATAACTAGCCCTTTGTTAGCCATATTTTCTAAGTGTGCTTTAAGGTGATCTAAGTTAATTTGAGTAGCTTTAGCAATTTTTTCAATAGGTACAGGCATTGGTGGAAAAGCGCTCCCAATTCGAGCTTCATCCTCTGTATAAAGGCGATACAAAATCTGCATTAGTGTTTCGCTCATTACTGCTCCCACAGGATTCTTATCTAATCGCTTTGCCAGTGCACGAAACACCTCTTCTTTAGCCACGTGATTCATGTGACCCAAAAAAATCCCCCCAATTGTATATTATTTTATAGTTTATTAGTTCTACTTTGATAGATTTATTCCTTTGAGTTTTTTAAAATTTCAAAATACTTTCGGGCAAAAAAAATAACACTCCTTGAGTGTTTATTGTTTTTTTGGTGCGGGAGAAGGGACTTGAACCCCCACGGTTGCCCGCCAGATCCTAAGTCTGGTGCGTCTGCCAATTCCGCCACTCCCGCATGCAATTTTCAACTGCAAGTATTATTATATGTAAATTGCACCTACTTGTCAACTGCTTTTTAAAGAAGGGCATTGCATAAAAAACTGTACACACCCAAAATATTATTCTTATTTTCACTCTCCATTAATTTAGCTTTTTCACATACAGCTCTATAGGTATTTCCTGCTCTTTATATTTATTTTCCGCTTCAAAATTATGATGATCTACTGTTTTATTTTTAATAAAATCCACAAAGCCCCACCGCTTGTAGAGGGATTTTACATCTTCATCATCTTTTCTCACACCGATACTTACCTCATAAAAACCTCTTTTTTTGACTAATTTTAAAGCACTTTCCATTAAGGCGCCCCCCATACCCTTTCTCCTATACATTGGATGTACTCTAAAGGTGCACAGATAAGCCCTGTTACTGCCATTGGCTTCTTCCTCATCCACCGAATTCCACACTATATGCAATTCTCCCAACAGTTTCCCTTCGTCTTCTACTACCAGGAAATCTTGTTGACCTTTTACGATATTTTGTTTGAATTTTTCCTTAGTAATAGGGTAGTTAGACCAAGACCAATCTAACTTAGTGAAGTCTTGTGTTGTACCGTGCCTAATATAATTACTCCAATCCATTTCTGCGTCCGCTCCTAATCTATTCCATGCTCCTTCTTATACTTTTCCCAATTCTCCTTCAAATCAAAAAAGCTTTCAAAGTCATTAAGTCTCACACAAAAGGGATTGTAAAGCCTTTCATGTTTTAC
This sequence comes from Desulfitispora alkaliphila, assembly GCF_050433185.1. Taxonomy (NCBI): domain Bacteria; kingdom Bacillati; phylum Bacillota; class Desulfitisporia; order Desulfitisporales; family Desulfitisporaceae; genus Desulfitispora; species Desulfitispora alkaliphila. The sequence goes on along the minus strand of NZ_JBNPXS010000002.1, from coordinate 66,064 downwards.
AGTAGAGGATACTTCCTCCCCATAATCATGACCAGGCCATATAACTATGTGGTCATTGAGACTCATAAGCCTCTTTAAGCTACAAAACTGTTTTTCTGCATCCTCCCTATTAACTGTACCTCCGATCCTTCCCACAAAAATAGTGTCTCCAGTAAATAGATTCCCTGGCACCAATACGCAGATCGAGTCATCTGTATGCCCAGGCGTATGTAGTATTTGACCCTTGAAGCTGCCTAAGACAAACTCTCCTTTATAACCATACTTTATAATTTGTGGGGCAGGTGCGAATTTTTCTAAGATGTCCTTATTTCCCCTGGTATGGTCCCAGTGACCGTGAGTATTAATTAAGTATTTGACTTTAAAGTTCTTTTTACTTACAAACTCCAATAAAGCTTCAGGTTCTGGCGAAGGATCTATCAGAGCACAGGTTCCCACGTGCTCATCTGCTATTACATAGCCTAAATTTCTTCCTCCACCACAGTCGAATTGCCTAATTAACATAGGATACCTCCTTAGTTTTTCCTCAACCTCTCAAAGTCTGCTGGCAGCTGATATAAGTACTTTAAAAGCTGTTTTATAAATAGTATTAGTTGCCTCACATCTTCAGCATTTACCTTCACCATTGGATCAAATTTATCCACATGGTGTTTTAAAAGAACCACTTCACAGCTCCACTGGTAAAGTGAATTGTGCAAAAGCCCTTTATTGTTAAGGGATTCCATCCTACTAATCCCGCTCCCTTCCCTTTCCCCCATGTCAACAGTAACAGCTTCAACCGTCCGCAACGCCATTACTACTGCAGCCCGATAGCATTTGGCATCATAGGCAATAGCTGCTTCAGCAAATACAGAAGCTATACTCTCAGGTACATCCGCTGTGAGTTGCGCATTAGGGAGAGGCCACCAGTAAATTCCTTTATAAGGTCGCTCTTGCTCAGGGGTACTTCTATGATCTATCTCATCTTTATTGCACTGTTCTTCTACAACGACTACCCCTTGTTTGCAGTTCCTACAAACCAAAGAAGAAACTCTCTCTACTTTGTTGTAATAAACTGTTCCATCTCCCACTCTGATGAATTTATCGTAATCAAAAGTTACCGGCAAAGAACCCTCTATTTCAAAACTAGATTGCTTTTCACAGCGAGGGCAATAGCCACTAGGTCTGTCTGTATCTGGCAATCGCTCCTCTCCAATTCCCTTTTTTGCATCCATCTATTTCACCCACTTCACATTTCATTTGTATGTTTTGTTGTTACTTTTCTTTCTACAACACACTTAGATTATCCTTTCTATTGCAGCATTTATTACTTTAATTCAGGGTTGTTTAACAATATATTAAATTTTATGTTTATATATAAAATATCGTAATGCTTAGTTACCACTGAAAACGCTCCAAAAAGCAAGTTTATATGTTAGTATATAGTTAAACGAGAAAGTATTTTTTATCACAAGCTTATACTTAGTATAACTAAAAACTATTTTTAAATTGGAGGTGTTAACTATGCTAAAACTCCCTGGCTTAAAGATATGCCTTATAGCATTCTTGTTAATCGCTTCTCTTGCATTATTACCAGCTTGCCAGGAAACAAGTCCAAATGACCCCAACAGGGCTGAACCTCAAAAGGAAAATATCTCTACTAGCTTATTAACAAGAGCAGATAGTTTTTTTAAAGAAAATCCAGTAGATGTAATAACCGCAAGCGAAGTCTTTGAAAAAGTAGTAATGAGACCCGATCCGAACTACTATTTAATTGACTTAAGGGAGCAAGATGATTTTCTTGAAGCAAGCATCCAAGGCGCAGTGAATATCCCTTACAACTCTACCGGGCAAGTGGATCAGTTGCACAAAATCCCTGAGGGCTATCAGATTGTATTAATTTGCTACGATGGTTCCTTATCCAGTAAGTTGTCCCCTCTGTTGAGTATGTTAGGCTATGAGGTAACAGTAATGAATAACGGTATGTTGGGTTGGTACAACAATCCACCGGAAGTTTGTGAAATGGGCGATTATCCCGTAGTACAAGAACCTACACTAGCTAAAACAACCTACTCACTACCTCAGCTTGAGCTTCCTACTAAAAGTATAGAAGATACTTTGATGTATCTCAATGAAAAATTACGAAAAGATCTGAACGATACCACTAACAATATTTCTTCCAACAAGTTAGCTGCAGCTGACAACCAACACTTTTTGCTAGATCTAAGAGCAGAAGAGCATTATGCAAATGGCCATATCGAAGGAGCCATCAACATCCCTTTCGAGAGCTTGGGTGAGCGAGAAAACTTAACGCTACTTCCACCAGACAGGGAAATAATTTTAATCTGTTACACTGGCCACTTAGCCAACCAAGCATCTACTATCTTAAATCTATTGGGCTATGAAACCGTAGTTCTAAAGGATGGTATGAGCGACTGGACAACTCAAGTGGAATTTATCGGAGTACAACCAACAAAGTGTCAGTGGGTATCCTGTTATGCCGATGAAAACTTCGAAGCTGGCTTCCCCGTAGCGAAAGTTGAATGCGATTGGGGCGACTTGCCCACAGTTGAAACATTTATTGATGAGACAGATGATGAAGGTGGCTGAGCTTAGATCTATTTGTCCTCGTGTAGGACTCTCAGCACATATTTAAAAGGAGGTATAAATTTATGAAATTAAACAGGCGTACTTTCCTAAAAGCTACTGCTGTGGCCGGTGCAGCCAGTGCTGTACCCATTCAGTTTAGCTTACAGAAATATAGCGAAGCAGCTCAGGACGCTCCTTTAGAGAAGACATCTACTCTCTGCAACGGCTGCTCTAATATGTGCGGCATGTATATTTACAAAAAGAACAATCGTATTTGGAAAGCAGAAGGGCATCCCATCCATCTGAAAAGTAAAGGAAAGTTATGTGCTAGAGGGCACGGAATGGTAATAGATGTCTATAACCCAGATCGAGTTACCCAACCTATGAAACGAGTGGGTGAAATGGAATTCGAGCCCATCTCATGGGAGCAAGCATATGCAGAAATAGGCGAAAAACTTAACAGTATCGTAGAAGAACATTCAGGAAATTCCGTAGTTTGGATGGAACACGGTATACGAGGGAAGCACTACGCCGATATTCTTTTAGACTATATTGGCTCCCCAAACTACATTACTCATTACGCAACGTGCTTCACTTCTAAAACTAACGTATGGCCTAAAATGGTAGGAACTAACCTCTACGGAGATCACGAAAACGCTGATTATATGCTGTTTGTTGGCCGTAACTTTGCCGGTGGAATTATACCAAATGGCATGAATCAAGTGATGAAGGCAAAGGAGCGCGGGGCTAAGTTAGTAGTGGTAGATCCTAGGCACTCAGAAATGGCTATGGTAGCCGATGACTGGGTTCCCATTAAGCCTGGAACTGATTTAGCCTTTTTCCTGGCAATTGCTAATGTTTTAGTGACAGAAGGCCTTTACCATAGAGACTTTGTAAGTAGATTTGTGAATAACTTTGATGAGTTTTGGCAGGCCAACATGGAGTGTACCCCTGAGTGGGCAGAGGAAATCACAGACGTTCCTGCAAGTAAAATTAGAGAAATCGCGCGGGATATGGCCGCAAGTGCACCAAAATCATTTTTAGAGACTGGTTACCACGGATTAAATGCGCATTACCAAAACAGTGTTCAGCAAGCTCAAATGAATGTGATTATAAATGCACTACTAGGCAATATGTACAAAACAGGAGGCCTCTTGCCTTCAGCCGAGTTGGAACTAGGAGAGCTAGAGCGCAAACAGCCCCCTGAAATCGAAAAAGGAGATCGGTTAGATGGCGCCGGAGTAGATGGAATGCACCCAACAGTGGAGGCCTCTAGGGGAATTCCTCAGTTAGTTCCTAAACTGGTTGCAGAAGGCAAGGTCAAAGCTCTCTTCATATATCACTACAACCCATTGAGGACTGGACCAGACCCAGAATATCAAAAGCAGATGAAGGATGCGGATCTAGTTGTCTCAATCCCAGTGGATTGGAACGAGACATCTCTTTATACAGCAGACTATATTTTGCCTGAATCCTATTTCTTAGAGCGAACCGAGAGGCCAATTACAACTAGCGGTCATATTAGCCACCAGCACCCTCAAGTTGCAATTAGACAGCAAGTGCTAGATCCAGTACACAATACAAAGTCCTTGCTTCAAATACTTCAGGGGATCTCCCACCACATTGGGGCTGAGGAATACTTTGACTTTACAGTAGAAGAAGAAGTAGATGCCATGGTTGCACCCCTTGGCATTACAGGCAGCCAATTACGAGAGGCGGGGTGCTTAGAGTTTACTGATAAGAAGCTACCTAGCTTCCCTATGATCATGGGTAACTCAGCCTTACGAACCCCCTCTGGCAAAGTAGAATTTTCCGTGGGTATTTATAAGGCCAATGGGTTTAGCGGAGTTCCCAGATGGATCCCACCAAAGGTTACTCCTAAAGGAGAAGATCAGTTCCGTTTAATTCACGGAAAACAGCCTTGGCATTCCCATCATATTACCAGCAACAACCCCTATTTAATGGAAATATCCAAAGATTACAGGGGTACTCACATGTGGCTCAATACGTCCAGAGCTAAAAAACTGGGAATTAATGATGGAGATACTGTAGTTGTGGAAGCAGGAAAGGCAAAGAAATCTGTCCCCGTAAAAGTTACAGAACTCCTCCACCCAGATTGCGTATGGATACCTTCAGCTTATGGAGGATTTTCCAAAAAAGCTAAAACTGCATATGGTGTGGGCATTAACTACAATGAATTTTTACCTGCCATGGTGGAGCCTATCGCTGGAAGTGTAATGGGTCAAGAAATTATAGTTTCTATTAGAAAGGGGGAGGCTTAAATGGCTAAGTTTGGAATGTTAATCTATGCGTCACGCTGTACCGGATGCGGCGCATGTCGTATGGCATGTCAAATGCAATGGCAGCATCCGCCAGACATGACTTACAATAGACTGATTTTTAGAGAACAGGGAACATTCCCTAGAGCAAGGCAAGAAGTTTTTCCAGTCCAATGTCAGCATTGCGACAATCCACCTTGCCTTCATGTCTGCCCCACTAGGGCTACCTATAAAAGGTCTGATGGCATAGTTTTAGTGGACCATAAAAAATGTATCGGTTGCAAGTACTGCATGGTAGCTTGTCCCTACGAGGCTCGAACCATGGATCACGAAAAGCACGTACCTGAAAAATGTAAGTTCTGCGCTCAATATGTAGCCCAAGGCGAAGTGCCTCCCTGTGCCAGTACTTGTATGAATAACGTAAGAGTCTTTGGCGACTTAGATAACCCTAATAGTGAAATTAGCAAGCGATTAAATACAGAAAACACCTATCAACTTTTACCTGAAAAGGGAACAAAGCCACGCATTTATTATGTGCGAAATTAGACCTGGAGGTGAATTATTATGAAAAATTTAAAAGGTGTGAAGATACTGGCCCTGGCCTTAGCAGTATTCGGTTTAGCAGGCGCCATCACAATACTCATCCAGGGAGAACAGGCCATGGGGGTAAATGACCAGGTGCCTTGGGGGTCCCTGATTGCAACTTATCTTTTCTTTGCCCTTTCAAGTGTAGGTTTAACCTTAGTAGCTTCCCTTTGGTATATATTCAAAGTTGAAGCATTTAAAATTACTACAAAACGAGCACTGGCTCTAGCAATTATTTCAATAGTATTAGGCTTTATAGCAATTGGATTAGAACTGGGTAACCCCTTAAGTATGATCTGGATTCTGTTGTCACCAAACCTGAGCTCAGGAATTTGGTGGATGGGGAGTTTATATAGCCTTTATTTAGGTTTTAGAATCATAACTGTTTACTTCATCTATAAAGGCGACGACCAAAAAGTTGTACTCTTTAGTAGGCTGACTGTGTTTGCAGCACTAGCTGCAGTGGGTAATTTAGGTGCTGTCTTTGGCAACCTAACCGCAAGGCCCTATTGGAATGGAGCTGCTATACCCCTCTACTTTCTAGTAGTAGCAATTTTGTCCGGTGCGGCTATTTTGGCAATAACCTTCTATTTTGTAGAGAAAAAGGAGCAAAAGAACACATCCTCCACCGTAATGCCTTTATTGGGTAAAATAATGATGATATTCATCGGAGTTACTGCCTTCTTTAAATTTTGGCACCTTATTAACAATATTTACGGTGGTGCCTATGGAAAATACGAAGCAGCAATGGCACAAATCTCCGGTCCACTGAGCTTTCAATTTTGGGGCTTAGAAGTGGGGTTAGCATTAATTTTGCCATTCCTTATACTAGCTACCCCAGGTGGATTTAAAAGTAGCAGAGTGTTCTTAGCTGCAATGTTATCTATAGCAGGAACTTACTTTATGCACAATAACTTTGTTGCTGCAGGACAAGTGACTCCCCTTGGTATAATTGAAGGTACCTTCACCGGTGTATATCATAGCTATCAAGTTTTATGGGCTGAGTGGGCCATTCTCTTAGGTGCTCTAGGCGGCGCTATCTTCCTGGCAATTTGGATTGAAGATAAGTTCTTCTCTCCCACTCCAGCCTCTATCAAAACTATTGGCGTTAGCGGCAAGTAATATTATCCAACAAGGAGGTTTCATCCATGGTATTTTTAGAACAAAAACAGTCAATGCAACAATTGTTTTCTATAGCTGCCGAGTTCTACAAATTTCCCGACAGAGATTTTTATAATCAATTGGCTTCAGGTGATTTATTTCAGGAGCTAGAAAAGCTTAGTACAAAGGCAGGGTTTGCTCCTTCTAATCTAGCTTGGCCTGTCAGTGTACCCTCTTTACACCAACTACAACAGGAGCACTTGCGTTGTTTTATGGGGTTTAACAGTCAGGCCGCCGTACCCATAGAATCCTTATATAAAAGATGGACTGTAGATCCAACTGCAAAGTTAACTATTGCTAGCCAAAAAGGCTATCTTATGGGCGATGCAGCAGTACACATTCACTATTTACTTGACAGCCTTGGCTTGGAAATACCTTCCGAGTACCAACAAAAACCGGACCACCTGGCCATCCTATTAGAAATACTTGCTTATTTAATTACTGAAAGAAACGAAAGAGAAGTAGAGTTATACATTAGCGAACATTTAGATTGGCTCCCCCATTTGAAACTGCGCTTAATTGAAATTGATGCACATCCCCTATTTGTGACAATGACAGAACAATTAATTCATATGACAGCCCAAGCTAAATGGCTCTATAAGGATACTGAGGCAATCTGCTATTGAAAAGGAGGGATATAAATGAAGAAAAAGCTAGTTGTTGCCATACTACTAGCAGCAGTTTTACTTCTAGCTGCTGGGTGCTCTAGTGTCCCCGTTGTAACGGTGGAAGCTCCAATAGCTAGTGTGGAAGGAGAACAAGACTTGTCTCCTTATCAAATTAAAGAGACAAAAGCTGAGCAAGAACCGGTCCCAATAGAAGATCATTTGAGTTATGTAGATACAGATTATTTAATGAAACTATTCGACTTAAATGGAGCCACAAGCCGCCAGCGAACTGCTTATGAACAGTACTCTCCCGATTGGAGTTTTGTGTTAATAGATTCTCGCCCCCAGGCTCGGTTTAACGAAAGCCACATTAACGGTTCTATCAATATACCCGATGGTCAGTTCCACGACCTTGCTCACCTCTTACCTGAAGATAAAGACAAAATGCTTATCTTTTACTGTGGAGGCTGGCACTGTCCTTTAAGTCCCGCTTCAGCAAACAAAGCTTTAGAGTTGGGTTATACCAATGTTCATGTATATCAAGAAGGTACCGACGCCTGGGAAGCGGCAGGAAACTACATGGTTACCACGCCTGAATATGTGCAAACATTGATAGAAAGTGCGCGCGTTTCTAGCGCTGACACTACACCTAGTTTAATCATAGACTCACGGCCTTACGGACCTTATTTTGCAGCTTCGATTCCAACTGCTATTAATATAGACGACATCTTATTTGTGGAAAAATATCTGGATGCTATGCCCAAAGATAAGAACACAGAAATAGTAACCTATTGCGGAGGCTTCTTCTGCGGTAAAAGTCATTATATTGCTCAGACCTTAGCAGACCAAGGCTATACAAATGTAAAAGTGCTAGCAGGCGGCGTTCCCGCATGGAAAAGTTCCGGCCTACCCTTGTTCGGTACAGAAGCAGCGGGTATTGACTTTGATATTAGCGGCGGACAACCAGATCGCAGCATTAATTCAGAGCAGTTCAGGGAGAAACTAACTGCAGGTGCAACTGTTGTTGATGTGCGAAACGACTCAGAGGTAGCTAGTGGAATGATTTCCAATGCCATTCATATTCCTGACACATTAATTCACTTAGACGCAGAAGCCATTGCTTCTAAGCTACCTGAAAACAAAGATGCCACTATTCTAATCCACTGTGCTTCAGGAGCCAGAGCAGCAGGAGTTGTTGAAAGGATTGCTAATCTAGGCTACGAAAACACTTTCTATTTAGATGGCAGTATAGTTATTGACAGCAGTGGTAATTATAGTTTTTAAAGAAAGCTCACGAGAGGGATTTTGTTCTAATGAACAAAATCCCTCTCTTTTTTACTTCCTCAATGTTGCTTTAAGTCGCTTAGGCTCACACAATAGGTCTAGCGCATCCCCAATATTATTTGTAGCTATATCAGCTTTCATCAAAGTTTCTACTGCTGCCCCCTCTTTGCCTACAACCGCTATGCCTAATACTGCCTGTTGGAGCATCTGTGCATCATTACTGCCATTGCCTATGGCAACAGTATTTTCCGCACCCAGCGACTTTACAAAATCTAGCTTTTCTCCTGATCCCAGTTCCTGCTTTAAAATAACTAATTGGGCTTTAATCTGCTTGCATGCTTCTGTACTATTACCGAAGGTATCGGCAGTGAGTACATATACGTCTAACTTTTGCGCAAGCTGATTTATTCTTGCTATTGCTTCTGGCAATATGCGTCCATCACAGGCTAAGGTGCCATTATAATCTAATACTAAATGCTTTATCTGAAACTTCTTTCTACCAGGTACTTCTACTTCTATCACTATCCTCACCCCTATTTGTTTTTAGCAGTCCATGGACCACTCCCTAAGTAAATTAGATTCTTCCAACATATCTCCATTCCTGCTCATAACTTTTATATATAGATATTCCGTGGTATAATTTGTCTAAATGCTTGCTGGAGGTGGCAGAAATCAAACCCATTATCGTAATTAGCAAATGTCTAGGTTTTTCTCCCTGTAGATACGATGGTCAAATGTTTAAAGTACCTCTTGTGGAAAAAATTAAACCCTATGTGGAGTATATACCTGTCTGCCCTGAAGAGGAAATAGGGCTGGGAACCCCCAGGAATACTCTGCGTTTAGTGGATACAGGTGATATAATCAGCTTATTTCAGCCTGCCACCGGGAAAGACTATACTGAGGCCATGAACTCATTTTCCATTAAGTTTTTGCAGTCATTACCTATAATCGATGGTTTTATTCTCAAAAATCGCTCTCCATCATGTGGTATAAAGGATGTTAAAATCTATAATAACTACGAAAGTGGTCCGGTTTTGAGAAAAGGAGCAGGTCTTTTTAGCAACAAAGTTCAAGAGTTGTTTTGCCACAAACCCATAGAAGATGAAGGTCGGCTGACAAACTTTGCAATTCGCGAGCATTACCTGACTCAGTTATTTACTCTAACCTCTTTTAGGAAAATCAAGGAACAGCCAACCATGAAGTCTTTGGTCAAATTTCATTCAGATAATAAGTATTTGTTTATGGCTTATGATCAAGCAACCTTAAAGCTAATGGGGAATATAGTAGCAAATCATGACAAGTTACCAGTGGAAACAGTAATTGCTAAATACCAGTCACAGCTTGTAATACTGTTAAAAACGCCGCTTAAATATACTGCTACCATCAACGTTTTGATGCACATAATGGGCTATTTCTCAAAATATTTATCTGTCCAAGAAAAAAAATTCCTATTAAATATGTTTGAGCGCTATCGCAGCGGAACACTGCCTTTAAGCGTCCCTCGGCTATTACTGAAATCTCATGCTATTCGTTTTGAAGAAAAATATTTATTAAATCAAACTTTTTTTGCACCCTACCCTGAAGATTTGATGGAAGAAAGGAGTTGATACTTTGGATAAACGAAAAGTTGCCAAAGTATTAGAAGAAGTAGGCACCCTTCTGCAACTACATGGAGCAAATCAATTTAGGACTAGAGCATACTTTAATGCAGCCAGAGTTGTAGAAACCATGAAGGACGATCTATCAGAGTTGGTTAACTCCGGTGCCATAAAAGAAGTTAAGGGCATCGGAGATGCTCTAGCGGCCGCTATTTCTGAGTTAGTACAAACGGGAAAACTGTCATCTCACCAGGAACTATTGGACAAGACTCCACCCGGCTTGCTAGATATGTTAAAAGTCCCCGGCTTAGGGCCTAAGAAAATATATACGCTTCATAATGATCTGGGAGTTACCAGTATTGCCGAGTTAGAATACGCCTGTATTGAAAATAGACTCATTAGTTTAAAGGGGTTTGGCCCTAAAAGTCAAGAGAACATTATTAAAGGCATTGAACAAGTAAAGAAACATCAGGGTAAATATCTTTTTGCTGACGCCCTTTTTGTAGCGCAAGAAATAATAGCACAGATGAAAACTTGTTCTCATGTAAAGAGCATAAGTCTTGCCGGTAGTCTTAGACGCTACAAAGAAGTGGTTAAAGATGTGGACATAGTAACTGCTGGTAGTAATGCCGAAGCGATTAAAGATCATTTTGCTAACCTGCCCCAAGTTGCAGAAATCACTAGCAGCGGAAATACAAAAGTGTCTGCTATTACAACAATGGGTATTAACGTTGACTTGCGGATTGTAGAGCCAATTCAATTCCCTTATGTACTACATCATTTTACAGGTAGCAAGGACCACAATACTGCTTTACGACAGCTTGCCAAAAAAAGAGGTATCAAGATAAATGAATACGGCCTTTTCCAAGGAGAAAGCAATATAGTAGTTAAGGATGAAAAAGAATTCTTTTCAGTGTTAGGACTAGATTATATTCCTCCAGAACTGAGAGAAAACATGGGAGAAATTAGCGCCGCTGAGCAAGATAAGCTTCCTCAGCTAATTACCGGAAAAGACATTAAAGGTGTTTTACACCTTCACACAACGTACAGCGATGGGTCTCATAGTCTTAAAGCCATGGCTGAGGCAGCGCAAAAGCTAGGATACTCTTACATAGGTATCACCGACCACAGTCAATCTGCTGTTTATGCCAGGGGGCTTAGTTTAGATGACATTAAGCGTCAGCGAGAAGAGATTGATCAATTAAATAGCGATAATGAGGACTTTTATATTTTCCAGGGCATTGAGTCAGACATTCACAAAGATGGTTCACTAGATTACCCTGACCAGGTATTAGCTTCCTTTGACTTTGTTATAGCTTCAGTTCACTCGGCCTTTTCTATAACAGGTACCGATGCCACCAAGCGACTGATTACCGCCATGGAAAATCCATATACCACAATGTTAGGTCATCCTACAGGGAGACTGTTGCTTGGCCGCCAAGGATATGAACCTGAGCTAGAATACATAATAGAGGCTGCCATAGATAACAATGTGATTTTGGAGTTAAACGCTAGCCCCCACAGATTAGATTTGAGTTGGTCATCCTTAAAGCTGGCAAAGGACGCCGGAGCAACATTGGTTATTAACCCAGATGCCCATAAGATTGAAGAACTGCATAGTACTGATTACGGGATTTATATAGGTCGTAAAGGTTGGCTCGAGCCAAGAGACGTTTTCAACACCCGATCTTTACCTGAAGTCAAAGACTCCTTTTCAAAATCTAAGTGATTGCAGGATTTAGAAATAGTATTATAGAATAGAGAACGGTATAAGAAATCAGATACCAAACCAAAGGAGTATTGCTAATGAATTTTATCTACCGGCTTATAGATAGTACTATTTTGAACATGCTCTACATCTGCATTGCCTTTCTAGTATTAATAATAATAAGCCTACTAGTAGCTTTTAAGAAGCGAAAAAAGACGGAAGAGCAATATCGACTAGCCATAGATGGATCTAACGATATAATTTGGGATTGGGATCTAATAGAAAATAGGATTCAAGTATACCCTCGCGGCCAGGATATATACAGGGTAAAGGAATGCGACTTTGTTCTCAATCCAGAGGATCTGAAAGACATCGTCCACCCTTCGGACTTTAAAGCAAATTCTAAAGAACTTAATAATCACTTAAATAAAGTGGTCCCCTATTTTTATCACGAAGTCCGCCTAAAAAGAAGAACTGGAACGTATTCTACATATTTAGCCCGTGGCAAAGCAGTCTGGAACTCTTCAGGCAAAGCTATTCGAATGGTTGGGTCTTTAACTGATATTACAAAATTAAAGCAGTGGGAAGAAGAAGTATACGAATTGGCTCATTATGACTCTTTAACTGGCCTGCCAAACCGTACGCTTTTAAAGAAAAAATTGCGCACTGCTATGGCAAATGCTGATTCACAGGAAAAGGTGGCTCTCTTATTTATCAATTTGGATAACTTTAAAACTGTTAATGACACCATGGGGCTTGATAGTGGCGATAAAATACTGATTCAAGCAAGTCACTCCCTCGAGCAAATATCACCAAGTGATTCTACTGTCGCCCGCTTAGGCGGAGATGAATTTGTCATTTTAATCCACGGCGTAACAGAGAGTAATCAATTAACCACATTGGCTAATAATGTACTCCAGGAATTTAGCAAACCCTTTGTTATTGGAGATAGAAGGTTTTTTATTACAGCCAGTATTGGAATATCTTTCTTTCCTGATCACGGAGAAAATGAAGATCTGTTGTTAAAAAATGCAGGTATTGCATTACATGAGGTGAAAACAGCAGGCGGGAACAATTACTACTTTTGCACCCAAGAACTTAATGACCACATTATAAATAAACTAAACATGGAAGCTAATATGAGGCAAGGCCTTTTACAAAATGATTTTTTCTTAGTGTATCAACCCCTAATTGAATTAGCAACAGGTAAAGTAGTTGGTGTAGAAGCTTTATTGCGTTGGAAGCTTAATGGAAATGAGACAGTTAGTCCGGGTAATTTTATCCCCATTGCGGAAGAGACAGGATTTATTATTCAGCTGGGCGAATGGGTTCTTGAAACTGCATGTAAACAAAATAAGGCTTGGCAGGAAGCTGGTCTTGATCCTATATTTGTTTCGGTCAATTTGTCTGCTCGACAATTCCAGTCCCAGGATATTCACAAGACCGTATCTTCTGTTTTAGAAACCACTAACTTAGACCCCTGCTGGTTAAAGCTAGAAATTACAGAAACAGCGGCTATAGATAATCCCCTATACACTATTGAAACTCTGACTAGCCTGCAGGAAATGGGGGTTACTACTTCATTAGATGACTTTGGCACTGGTTATTCATCATTAAATTATTTACGACTGCTAAATGTGAATAATATAAAAATCGACAAGTCCTTTATCAGTAATGCCATGGATGTACCCATTGAAAAAGAGATAATTAAGGCAATCATTTCTTTAGCTCACGGAATAAACTTAACCGTAACAGCTGAAGGAGTAGAAACAGAACGACAACTAAATTTCTTGCGAGGCTTAAACTGTAATTTAGTTCAAGGCTATTATTACAGCAAGCCGCTTAAAGCAAATGACTTAGCAGCACTTTTACGTCAAGGTTCTCATCTTCTCAGTAAAACAGATTAAGTACATATAGTAACCCCAGCAACCATTTTTCCTGGCTACTGGGGTTACTTTTTCGTTGCTAGGTCTAAAACTAAAGTAACTCGAGCACCTCTTGAGGATGAGCTACTATGGCTTTGGCCTGCCCTTCTAGTTCTTCTTTTTTCCTAAATCCCCACAGGACTCCCACTCCGTACATGCCAGCTCTAGAAGCAGTCTCCATATCAACGTTTGTATCTCCCAAGTACAGAATTTTCTCAGGGTCTACATTTAGTGCTTCTGCAATTTCTATGGCACCTGCAGGATCAGGCTTTTTGGGCACTTCCTCCCTTGCACCCAAAATAATCTTAAACTCCCATTCAGAGAGAAATTTTTCCACCACCACTTTTGTATATTGATGTGGTTTATTGGAGAGTACATTAATTGATATTCCTTGTTTAGTTAAGCTATCTAGTAATTCTGGTATTCCTGAATATAAGTCAGTTTTCACTGCCCAATTTTTTCCGTATTCCTCAACTACATCCTCTATACATGCATTTACTAACTCCGCATCTGCTCTGGCAGTCTGTGGCATAGCCCGTAAAACTAAATTTTCCATCCCGCTCCCTACAAAGTACTTCACATCTTCTCGAGAATGAGTCGGCATACCTCGCTTCGCCAACACCGCGTTTACAGAATCAGCTAAATCATCAATTGAATCTATCAGTGTCCCATCTAAGTCAAAAATTACTGCCTCGAATTTCACAAAATCATCTCCTTTTTTCTTGAATGTCACGGGGACAGTTTGACACTTCTAATAGCTCTAACTGTTTCTCTTGGTTTAAAACCCGCCTTGCATCTGCCCCTAAGATTTCTGTCATAATAACTTCACCTACAAGCCAAGTCTTAACCCCCGGTCTTAAGCAACCTGTTTTTGTTTGTCCAGCCCTTCCCAAAGCTCCATGAATATGCAGCACTGGCTCATTGTCACTTGAAGGCGCTAACACTCCTACACCTATTACTTCATGCGCTCCCTCTACCGGGGTCTTCATTGGATTAATAGGTATTTGGTCTGTCTCCCTTGGACCAACTACGATTTCTCCTTTGCTTATGCCACCTATGAGAGTTACTTGAGCTAAAACCACTTTATTGTCTTTGGCAAAACGCTCTAAACAATCCGGAAGGACATCCCCTTCCTCTAGTCTAATTATAAATACTCTACCCATTTTCCCCTGAGTTGACTTCATATATTCACCTCCAAAACTGCCTAAGTTGTCAAGAGAATGTCCCCTCGATACTTTGACACTATTGATTTTGTCCCGCTATTGGTATAAACTCAAAAGGGGTGTTTATTATCATGAAAAAAACAGTTGATGAAAAGTGTCCAAAATGCAAATCAAAACATATTAAGTTCATGAGTCGAAGAAATTGGCTCACAATAAGCTTAATCATCGCTACAATAGCTGCAGTATTAGGCATATTGTTTTATCCGCCTGCTTTCTACGGAATGATGGCTGCTGGTTTGCTAATTATAATCACCAACCAAGCTTCCAAATTACGTCAGTGCTCAAGGTGTAATAAACTATGGCTTTCCCGCATCTAATTATCAATAATCCTTTTAATTTCTTGCAACCACTTTTCTGTGTAGTAACCTAATGGACTTTCAAAGCGTTGCATATAATCATTGATCAAACGGTTAAGCTGGTCCTCACTATGGGCTAGCTTTTCTACTTCCATCCAACATCCCCACTCATCCATGATTCTCCAATTGGGATCATCTAATTTGCTGTTAGGCATTCTATAATGAAATGTGGGACGAGGTGTTGTCAATTCATCAACGATCCTCTCCCGTAGTAACTCTTCATTCATAAAGCAAAACAATGGTAACATATCTAGTGGTCTGTTTCTTGTGGGATTGAACTTTATGTAATCCTCTATTAGTTGCTTCTCTCCAGGGCAATAGTTCCGATCCAGAACTAATCGTTGATACTCCCTTGGAAAAGGATTTATATAAGGAGTAAGTTGCCTAGTCAAATCTAGTTTTAGCTTTTCTTTTAGCCAATCGTATAAAATAAAAAATGCTCTCATATAATTTAATGCCAATTTTCCACACACAGAGGGGATTTCTGCATTTATATGTAACCCGAAAGCATACATGGGAGAGGCTCCTGTTCCCAAAGCATACTGCTTCCGCAAATTCTCACGTAATAAATCAATTTTAGCAATAGCATCTATGGGTATTGGAGGTGAACACACCTCAAAAGGAGCTATTTGCTTAACCATCGCAGCTACAGCTTTTTCTATTGCTCCTATTTCCTCCTGGTTGGAAAGCCCTATTTTGTATAAATATTCTTTGAGGACCATCTCTTTAAGGAGGCTCACATCTAATTCTACTCTAAAATCCCCTAATTCCGTTCCAGTAACAATGTACTTGTAATCGTTTACTTTTTCAGCCTTCCCGCCATAAGTCTCTTTTACTATATCTACTATAACCTCTATTTCTAGCCCGGAAAATTCTATCTCAAAGCCCACTTTTCGCATAAGCCCATCGTTTTTCTTTTCCAGAGACTTAGCATGTTCAGACACATTTACACCCTCTTACTTCAGAATTATTAAAACTACTAGTATCTACTTGGAAGCACTAGTCTTAAATTCTTTGGATACAGAATCTAATTCCACAGCTTCGCTATTCATATGCTGACTCGAGCTAGCTATCTCCTCAACTAAGGCAGCATTCTGCTGGGTCACCTCATTTAATTCGTCTATTGCACCCCTTACATCTTCGATACTAGTAGATTGGTCTTGTAGTCCCAATGCTACCTCTTGAATTGCTGTACTAACCTTTTCGTTGTTAACAATTATTTCCTTGAAAACCTTTTTTGTGTCAATCATTAGTTCATTACCCTTATTTACCTTAGCAGTACTTGTCTCAATTAACCTCTCTATCTCCTTTGCTGCTTCAGCAGATCTGTTCGATAAACTTCGCACTTCAGCGGCTACTACTGCAAAGCTCTTCCCCTGTTCTCCCGCTCTTGCTGCCTCTACCGCAGCGTTTAATGCCAATAAGTTGGTTTGGAATGCAATCTCATTTACCTTCTCTGTAATCTCTGCAATTGCATCATTGCTTGCAGTAATTTCTGCCATAGCCTCACCCATATTTTCAGTAACTTGCTCTCCTTTTTTTATGTTTTTCAGGGTATTATCCGCATTTTCCGCAACGCCTGAAGCCCGATAGGTAGAGTTTTTAACCGAATTGGTAATATCCTCAAAGGCCGCTGTTACTCCCTCTAAAGAAGAAGCCTGCTCCTCCGTCCTCTGTGATAAATCTTGATTTCCAGCAGCAATCTGGTCTGTAGCACCTGCTACATTAGTTGCTGCACTACCAACTTTTATAATACGCTCCTCTAAGACATCTAGACTTTTGTTTAAATCCTGGGCTATTTTGCCTATTTCATCCTTCGACTGGTAATCAACTCTGGGAGTTAAGTCCATAGCTGCCACATCACTTAATACTTTTTCTATTTTCTTTACTGGAACAATTATCGCTTTTCTCATAAAGAAATTTATAGCAAAAGTAATGACCATTGCTGCCAGTATTAAAAAGCCGATCATTACATTTCTAAGGTTATTTATACTGGCTATTATATTACTTCTATCTACTACTACCTTAAAATAACCATCAACTGCTCCTGTGTAATCCGTAAAGGGGATTAGAATAACACCATTTGTTCTACCTTCACAAACTGTATAGACTACTTTTCCATTCATTACATTAGTCAAGTACTCTTGTGCTATTGGCCACTGATCTTCTGTCACAGTAGCAGCCAAGGGCATAGTTTTTTCATCTACACTTGTTGTAATATCAAAGTTACTTTCGTCCCCATCATTCAGGGTATATAGTAAATATTCCCCACCAAAATCTGTCTTTATTCCTTCTAAAAAATCATCTCCAAAATCTGACCCAAACTCAAAGCTTCCCACGTGTTCTCCCTGGTACCTTACTGGTGCAACTACCCTAATTCCATACCCGCCTACTCCTCGCTCTAGTCCTGATACTAGAGACTGACTTGCATTAGCTTCATTCACTGTATGTCTAAATTCACGCAAACTATCTCCATATCTATCTGGCATATGTAAGCGCAAAAAAGACGTGGAGTCTGGCAAGTGAAATTGCATCTGGGCAACTCTATCCTCTACTGCAAGATATGACGGAAGTAGCATATCTGCTAAACCTTCTCTATTTCTTTCCGAAAATAGCCTCTGAACCTCTCTGTTTTGAGCTATACTCAATACCGAAACTTCAGTAGCTTCAATCTGCTGTGATAACCTTGCCTGAACTGCTTCACTAAGTAGTAAATACTCTTCTTGCTCTTTTTCTTCAATTAAATTCAACATATTCCCTACAACAAATGTGGCTATCCCTGCAAAAGTAACAATTACGATCAATCCTACGATTAATGAAACCTTCTTCTGTAGTGACATAATCCTCCCCCGATCTCTAACTCTGGCATCTAATTATTGCTATAACTTGATCCTGCCCACAAGCTATCATTCTTACTTCAAAGTTACTTGCTTCAAAACTCTGAAGTTGCCAAGTTTGTCTAGATTTTTCAATATTTTTTTGTAATAACTCGGCAAAATGCTCTGGGAATATTTCAGACACACATTTACCTTTAAGCTCTGATGGCATGTTAGCAGTAAACAGCTCCCTGTTTTTAGCAATTACATCTACTATATTACCATCTTTATCAAAACACAGTAACACATCAGATAACAGTGTTACTATAGATCCATATCTGCATTCACTCTCAAGCAAGGCATTTTCCGCTGCTCTACGTGCAGAAATATCAGAATAAATAGCGTATATACCCAAGACTTCTCCATCTATTATTACGGGAACGCTTTTTATTTGCACTTCAACAGCTTCTCCTCCTTTAGCATACCGAACAGCTTCTAATTCAACCTGTTGCTCTGTCGAAAAGCTATATGTACACAGAAACTTTTCTTTTTGTTGCTGTGCTCCTACAAGCAATTGATTGGCATCCTTCCCTAAGCATTCTTCCATTGAGTAACCAAAAAGCTCCTCAAATCTACGGTTAACATTTCTAATCTTGTGCTCACTATCGATAAATACGATTGCATCGGTGGAGTCTTTAAAAAGAGCTTTAAAGTGTTCTTTCTGGTGCCGCAATTTTCTTTCAGCTTCTTTTCTTTCACTTATATCTCTTATAACTAGAAGGGAGTGCCATTTTTGCTTATATGTTGTGGCAGAAACAGTTATCTCCACAGGAATTTCTTTTTTATCCTTTATTATAATGCTAGTTTCATGGGTTTTTCCCATTTTCATCTCCTCTTGCCCCTGTTTATAGGCCGCAAATTGATCAGCAATTCTCTTATCAGCACTGATTAAAGAATCTAGCTCTTTGTCTAAAGCTTCATCTTCACGGAAACCTAGCATCTTAATTGCTCCTTTATTCCAAAAGGAGATTTTCCCCAACCCGTCAACCATTATAACAGCATCTTGAGCTGAATTAGCCAAACGCATAAATTTGGCTTCACTTTCCTTAAGCTCTTCCCGCGTCTGACTCAGTAAACTTCCCTGTCCAAATACATCGTTGTAAACAACTTTGATGCCAAATAACACTGCAAAGAGCATACTTAGTCCAATAAAAATCGGGAAGAGTGTCTCGTCACCGGTTAAGTGCTGATCTATAAATAAAAATCCTGTATTCCAGCTAGCAGTAAATAGCCCGCCCATAAGCCCCCAATACCATACACCAAGTATCACTAAAAAACCGCTTAAAAGCGCCTTTAGCAATATACTATCTTCAAATAGGTAAAAAGCCACTGGCAACATTATAATATAAATAGTCAACAAGCTCATAAATGTCCTGCGACTCAACTAAATCATCCCCCTTAGATTTTTTCTAAAATTAAACATATGTTGTTTTAATTCAGCAAAAATTGCTAAATTCCTATCAGTAAAGTAAAAGGTCCCAAATTTTATTTTTTTTACTAATTTAAAAGGAATTCCTGCCATTAATAGCTAATTTACTAAACTATTACGTTCGTGGAGGGGTCATTATGAAATTTTTGATTATAGAAGATTCTATACTTTACCGAAAAACTATAGTAAAATTCCTAAAAAAATACTTCCCAGATGCTGAATACATCTTAGCCGAAAACGGAGCCAAGGGATATGACCTCCACCTGAAAGAAAATCCGGATGTCACTTTTCTAGACCTATTGCTGCCAGAAATAACTGGTCAGGAGGTCTTGAGGCTAATAAAAGAATATAACCCCAATGCTAAAGTAGTCGTTCTTTCAGCCGATGTCCAAAAGTTGGTAAAAGCTGAGGTCCATGCCTTAGGAGTAGTTGATTTTATTAACAAGCCCTTAACAGAAGAAAAAGTCGAGGTATTAATACCTAAATTAAAGGGTGAGTTAAATGCTTAATCAATTACAAAAAGATGCTTTGACTGAATTTATGAATATATATATAGGCCAAGCAGCAAGCCTTCTCTCAGAAATAGTGGATGAACGCATCCAACTAAAAATACCAGAAATACATTTGGTTTCCATGTCTTCTAACATTGAAACCAAATTTGATGCCTCCAGTTTATTCCCAAAGGGACATGTGCTGTCTTCGTCTATAAGCTTTGGAAGTGATTTTACTGGCAAAGCTCGTTTAGTCTTCCCTGCAGAAAAGACTGGCCAATTAGTCAATCTCTGCTTAGGAGAAGATACCTATGAAGAAGAGGTTACTCCTAATAAACTTTCAGACACTGATTCTGATGCTGTTCGCGAAATTGGAAACATCGTCTTAAACGCTGTGGTAGGCGGCTTAGGTAATTTAATGGAAATAAAACTCAATTACTCCTTACCTGATATAGAGCTTTTGTTCTTTCCCAATGTGGAAGAAAATATCGCTATTGAAGAGGATTTTTATGTTCTCGTAATTAAAAACACCTTCTCCTTTGCAAGCTCAGAAATTGAAGGGGCAATTTTAGTAGTGCTAAGTATTGAATCTGTTTCTTATCTTATAAAAAAAATAGACGAGGTATTATTAGATGTCTATAACTAAGATTAATGAAATGGAGCTCCAAATTATTAACAAACTAAATATCGGTATAATCGTCCTAGATCGGGATTTCAGAGTTGTCATCTGGAATGATTGGTTAGAACAACTTTCAGGCCGTTTAAGAGATCAAGTTATCGGTGAAAAAATAACTACTATTAGCCCTGTTTTTAATAAACGCGTTTACCAGCATTTTTTTAATGATGCATTAGAGCACGGAAAAAAAATGTTTTGTTCTGCCACTTTACACCCTGTATTCATTGCTCCCCTAAACAAGAGTGGCTGTGATAAAAAAACTCAACAAAACTTGCACATTGAACCCATTGATTTTATGGGAGAACAATACATACTTCTACAAATATATGATATAACCTATCAACATAAACGAATTCACGTATTAAAAAATGCCCTTAAAGAGATGGAATCTTCTCATATAGAGGCAAAAAATGCTACAAAAAAATTGTTACACAAAGCTTATCACGATCCGTTAACCGGATTGCCCAATCGCTTGATGTTAAACCATCAACTAAAAGAATATATGTCCAATCATGTTACTGGCAAAATTGCTGTACTATTTTTAGACTTGGATGACTTTGCTATTGTAAACAATAGATTAGGACACATGGCAGGGGATAATCTCCTTAAGCAGATCGCCCAAAGATTAACTGATACACTTAGAAGGGACGATATAGTAGCACGTTACGGCGGGGATGAATTCGTAATTGTTTTGCCAAACATATCTAACCCAAATGATGTATATAAGATTGCCCAAAAGCTTGTAGAAGTGATCAGAGAGCCCATAGAACTAGAAAGTGAAAATGTAAAGGTATCTGGAAGTATAGGCATATCCCTATATCCGGACCACGGTGATAATATTCATGACCTGCTAAAAAATGCTGATGCTGCTATGTACAGGGCTAAAAGTGATTTTAAAGATTGTTATCGCTTTTTAGATTAAATATCTTCTACATATAAAAGGCACTTGCTCTTTGCAAGTGCCTTTTATTAGAACAAGCCATCTTTTGCAGGAGGCAAAAACTCTCCCAAAATACTGTACACACCTGTTCCCGTTGCAATTTTTCTTCCCTTAACTGTACTTATACTTACCTGAACTAGAATATCCTCACCTATTTCATCAACTGTGCTTTCGGCCCTTAAGGTTTCACCAAATTTAGTTGTATCTACCATAGCCATTTTTAGCTCTTTCAGCCGGCCTTTGTGATTGGCAGTCCTTACTGCCATAGACATAGCTGTCTCTGCCAGAGAATTAACAACACCACAGTGAACATTGCCCTCATGATCCATGTGATCTCCCTCTAAAGGGGTTTCCATTAGAGCATACTTCTCCCCCAATGCTACTACATAAATATCCAAAAAATTTTGGAACGGGCAATCTTCATTTACGTTAACCAGTGTTCCAAATAATCTCGGGTGCAATCCCTTATTCTCCGGCTCCCTAAACAACAACATTGAACTCACTCCTCCATTTTATACAATATCCTTAACGGCGCTTGCAAACTTTGCTCGCAAGTCACTTAATTTTGCTTGCACCTTATAACTGGGCTTCTCTTCAATTATTGTATCAGCGGATATATACAGCTGTCTACTTATTTCAACTTGTATCCATGGCAATTTGCCTAGCCCACCATGGGCTTTAGTTATATATCCACCCTTAAATGGGTTATTTATGTCTACTAAGTCTGTTTGCACTTCCATATCTTGATGCTCAAAAGCCTTACTAAGCGCTTTTGCAAAAGACTGTACCAATTCCGACGGGGCAGTTATCGTTTCACCCTTAGCTTGACCCAAATTTCCACCCCTATTGCTAATGCAAACTAAGGGCCGTGCTTTACCTTGATCCACACTATTTTCTGGCCCTATGCCCAACATTGTATGACAATCAAGAGCTACAATAGCTTCTTTTCCGGCGACCATTTCCTTTAATGCACGATGATATGGACTGTGATAAGTAGCAATAAGATAATTTGAAACCTTTTCATTTAACCCTGTAGGGCTTCCCCAGACCTGTACTCCATCCACAGTTACTGTTTTGGTTACCCCGTCTGGGTTTATAGGAGCTCTATCATCAGGGTGGCGATTTAGATCTACCACAGCCCTAGCTACTTCCGTATCTAGATACAAAGCAACCTGCTCTTTTAAGCCGTAGAGCTCCCTACTCCACGTATCCCCATCTCTTAAAATATCCACTATACTAAGTTTGCAAAAACCTTTTACTTCTTTAGGGACCTTTGTTCCACCATGAGGAACTGATATTAATACAGGGAGTTTAACTACCGCTTTGGATCCCAAATTATCATCCCTCCAACAAAAAGAGTGTAAGCAATAACACTCTTTGCAAGAGTTCACCTCTATGAATAGATTCATTGGGTGTGTATAGCTGCCTACTAGCCGGTCCAAAACCACATACTACTGCAGTCCCCTCTGGCACTACTCCCGCCGCCGAAGGCAGCAAGCCTCCTTCTACTCCAAAAGGTAGCTGCCATTCTCCGCTAATCTCTTTTAATTTATCTATAACTACTCCATTAGATTCTGATCTGACTAAGGGGGGCCTTTCTTCTAGCTTTTCTGTATATGCTGTAATACCCTTTACATCAGAGGTTAGCACTTCTCTAATCTTCTTTTCCATCTTATCCGCAAGCTCTTCATTAATATAGGTTAAATAAATAGTTGCTTTTACCCTATGGGGCAGTAACATACTGTACCGCTCTGAGTGAACATCCTGAACAGCTACACTGAGCTTTTGCTCTACATCACTCAAGCTTTCCAAGTTTTTATACTTCCGCAAAAACCACGTTAATCCGTCCACACTACTCTTAGCTCCAATCCGCTGGGATCTCCCCTCAACTATCACACTAAATTTTCTAGATCCCCTACGCTGGTCAACAACTTTTCCCTGTTTAAATCCTGGCTGGAGTACAATAACCTGGTTTGCTTGCTCAGCGACCTTACTAAAAAGCTGACTACTATAGCGCATTCCCCTTCCCTCATCTGAATACACTAGGATTCCTAGCTTTGTATCTTTAAGCTTCTTCACTGTTCTCAGTGCAGCTAATGCCTGTAATGCTATAGCTATCCCAGCCCTACTAGAAGCAACACCCTCGCCATAAAGCCATTCCGGGTCCCTTCTAAAGGGCACTGGATATCCGCCCCTATCACCTGGAACATCCACAGGAACAACCAACAATGTACCGTCCTTTATACCCCCACGAGTCTGCCAGGTCCAAGCAGACCTGCTGTTAGTATATTCGATTACAGGCTTCAAGCCCAACTTGTTAAATCTATCGCCTAACTTGCGAATCACATTACTAAGCCCAACTGCATCATCTGTCCAGCTAGGAGTATTTGTCCAAGCCTTAAGGTCATTCTCCATACGATCTCTATTCTTGGTTAAGTAACTAAAAACTGAAACCTCATTTTCCTTGTCATCACTGCCGATTTTAGTGGAAATTGCGGTCCCATAATATCTTTCACTGGCTATTTCAATTAGCCTGTTAGCTAAGGCTGTATAGTCTAAGCCAATTTTTTCAGCAGCATGTACATAAGAGCTTCCAGGCCCTAAACTGGCCATGGAATTTATTTCTAATATATATGGTTTCCCCTCTTCGTCTAAGCGAAAGTCAACTCTGGCACTATCGGAGCAACCAATGGCTTTAAAAGCCGCAACAGCTAGATCTTGAATTCTCTTAGTTTCTTCTTCTGTCAACGGTGCGGGACAAACCTTAGTTATCTCCCTGCCACTTATATTCTTTTTATCTTCATAGGTATATATCTGCTCTCCTTCACCAAAGCTCAATTCCACAGGTGGAAGGGCCTCTACAGGATCATTCCCCAATAATCCCACATTAATCTCCCTACCCTCAATATACTCCTCAACTAAAGTAGCCCCTTTAAACATCTCATAAATAACCTGAGCACCTTTTCTCAGTTCTTCTTGGTTTCTAACCACCTTTAAGCCATAGGAAACAGCCTCATCCTTAGGCTTTACTATAAGTGGGTATTTTAACTCCTCTGTTATAGGAGCATCGGGTGTATCTAAAACCAAAAACTTAGGAGTTGGTAGACCTTTCTGTTTTAAGATAACTTTAGTTACTACCTTGTCCAAGGCAATAGCATGGGTCTCAGGCCCTGAACCCACATAGGGTATCCCTAGCATTTCAAGAATACTTGGAATATGTGTATAGCGCGCTCTCCCTTGAATTCCATAACTTAAATTAAAAACCAGTCCTGGCCTCTCTCCTGATATTACTGAAGGCATAAACTCCTCCAGCTTTCTAATTATATTTTTGTCCCCTTCAAAAGCTCGTACCTGATGTCCCCCATCTCTAATAGCATCCTTTATTTTATTAATTGTCTCTAGACCGTACTTCTCTCGATTGGGAACACCGAATAAATTTATAACTGCTTGACTCTCCCTGTTGTATATAATGGCAATTTTCATTCCCTCTCACCTCCTATTTTTTCCGGACCTGATGCACTCCCATCTCTCCGACGATCGGAAATACCAACGCTTTTTCCTTCTTCAGATAACATAACGGCTTGAATGCATCCTAAGTAAAAACTATAGCTGCCCCTATTCGCTAACTTAAACCCTGCTCGCTCAAGAGCATCGATTACCTGAGGGCTAAATCTATCTCTTTCAATGGAAACCTTTCCACCCGCAGATGCATGCAATCTTGGTGCATTTATTGCCTCTTCAAGACTTTGTCCACCATCATACATTCTAGTCAAAACTTGAGCTAGACTAGTAGCTATCCTTTCACTTCCAGGGCTGCCTAACAACAACTCTGGCCTGTTATCTTTATATACTATGGTAGGGGCCACACTGCTCCACGGACGTGCCCCTGGCAGTAAGTAATAAGGGTGAGTTATGTCCCTGTAATTAAATGCAGCCATATAATTGTTGTAAAAAAAGCCTAAATCTTTTGCTATTGTTTTGCTACCAAACACTAGCTCTATGGACTGGGTGATGCCTACCATATTGCCGTGGCTATCCACTACAGATAAGTGGGTAGTTTCTCCCGAAGTTTCCGGCGGCACAAACCACATACAACCCTTTTTGTCTATTATATTTTTCAATCGCCCTGATATTTCTTTAGCATAACTCTTATCGGTCAGCACTTTATCTGCCGATTGAAGGTATAGTGCAGGATCTATTGGCATCCTTTCCCGATCCCTTAATGCTATTTTAAAGGCAAGAGCTGTTATCAACACTCCTAGTGGCTTTGATAGATCTAACTCTTCCTTGCTGAAGTTCTCAAGAATGTTTAGTATTTGGATTAAGGATTCTCCCGCTCCTGGCGGAGGAAATGTCTCAATTTTTAAGCTCCTATAGCTCCCTTTTAACACATCTCTTTCTACAGGAATAGGAATTTGGTTTAGATCGACTCTTCCGATGATTCCTCCTCTGTTTTCCATATCTTTTACTATTTCCTCGGAAATCTCACCTTGATAAAAATCCTCCCAGCCTCTTTCTGCTAAGCCTTTTAGTGTTTTTGCTAATTGAGGCTGCTTGAGTATTTGCCCTGCCCTAAGTGGTTTTCCATCAGGGAAAAGTAGTTTTGCCACTGCCTGGTCTTGAATTAGTTTTTCCTTTTCCCTCATAATTAATCTGTGTTGAAGAGCTGTTACTTTAAATCCCTCTTCTGCCGCTTCAATAGATGGAGCTAAAACCTGGGATAGGCTTAGTGTTCCATATGTGTCCAATAAATAACCTAAAACAGCAGGTGTTGAAGGCACTGTAGTTGAATTAACTCCCCATTTTATCGCCTTTTCAGGAATACTATTGGGATCTATGCCAAAGGGAGCCCTGGATGAGCCATCGATAGCAACAGATCTATTACCCTCTCGAAAATGAAGCAACGCCATAGATTGGCCGCCAATTCCTGAGGCCTGAGGTTCACTGACTCCTAAACAAAAAGCTGCCGCAACAGCTGCGTCTACAGCATTTCCCCCTAGCTCTAACATTCGAACTCCAGCTTCTGTAGCAGTTTTAGAAGCCGTAGACACCATACCTTTCATTATAGGCATCATCCTTTCATTTTAATTGCTCAAGTAGCTACAGTAATTCGCCTAGTACTCTTGTTTTTCCTGCAGAATACAGAGGTGGTAAAATAAAAAACCTTTCCGGATTTGCACCTGGAAAGGTTCTCAAAGATCTTACCTCAATTGCTTTTTCCTTTCTACAACGGAAGTGATGTTGCCTTCCTTATCCCACTTTGCCGCACTGTATATTGTATCGTGGTAAAAAGTAAACCAGGCATTGTTAAGTATCCCTTCCTCATTCCAATCCTTCTTCAAGTAAATTGACTCCATGGGGTAGTCATCGTACGCCATCACCCATAGGTGGTAAAAATGCGCATTGGTTGCCATCAAGTCACCCATATGGATAGCCATATCTTCTCCTGATTTAATGACAATTATACTATGACCTTGTGAGTGTCCTCCAGTGTGAATAATCTTAACCTCTGGAACAACTTCCCTGGACTTAACGAAGGTTGACACCTGATCCCTTGCTGCTTCCCAGTTTTGCTTCCAATATGTATTTCTCGAACGCATATTAGGTTTTGTGTTTTCAGCCCACTCGGGCTCCGACACTACAATTTCTGCGTTTGGAAACACAGGTTCATACTCATCTTCCGCAACTGGTTTTGTCAATCCCCCTGCATGGTCAAAGTGCATATGGGTTAATAGTACATAGTCTATGTCCCGAACTGTCAGATTCAACTCCCTAAGGGACTCCTCAATTTCCCCTTCTGCTAGACACCCAAAATTTCGCTTTTGCTTCTCAGATAGCTTTCCCGATCCAACACCCGTATCTATTAAGATTTTCTTACCACTGGCCTCAACCAATATAGGACTATTGTACTGGGGAATTTGATTTTTTTCATTCACAGGGTATTTTTTGCTCCAAAGTGCTTTGGGTACCACTCCAAACATAGCTCCTCCATCCATTTGGAATGCACCACCTCTTAGCCACGTCAATTGCACACCGCCCACTTTTAACCGCTCCATCTCATCTCCCCTTTCTACTTATCTCTAATATGATTTTATCCTTTCTCAATAACTGTGGCAATACCCTGACCGCCTCCAATACACAGTGTAGCTAAACCTCTTTTTGCGTCTCTACGCTTCATTTCGTGAATAAGTGTGACCAGTATTCTTGCTCCACTGGCACCTATGGGGTGTCCTATAGCTATGGCTCCCCCGTTTACATTTGTTTTCTCCATATCAAGTTGAAGCTCTTTTGCTACAGCTAAGGCTTGTGCTGCAAATGCTTCATTAGCTTCTATTAAATCCAAACTCTCTACCCCTACACCGGCCTTTTTAAGAGCCTTTTTCACTGCCTGCACTGGACCTATTCCCATAATCTCCGGTGCTACTCCTGCTGATGCATACCCAGTCACATAGGCCATGGGGGTAAGTCCTAGTTCTTTTGCCTTTTGCTCACTCATCATCACTAAAGCAGCAGCACCATCATTAATACCAGATGCATTTCCTGCAGTTACTGTTCCCTCCTTTTTAAAAGCAGGTCGCAGCTTACCTAGCTTTTCTGCAGTGCTTCCCGCTTTAGGGAATTCATCTTCAGAAAATATCTTAGGATCTCCCTTTCTCTGGGGTATCTCTACTGGTACTATTTCCTCTTCAAAGCGCTTTTCTTTTATTGCCTTTTCTGCCCGCTGTTGACTTTGGGCCGCAAACTGATCTTGCTCCTCTCTGCTAATGCTGTATTTTTCTGCAAGATTCTCAGCTGTTATTCCCATGTGAAAGTCTTTTAGTGCACACCAAAGCCCCTCATTGATCATAGTATCTATCATTTTTCCATGACCCATGCGCTGACCCCAGCGAGCGTTTGGAAGCACATAAGGTGCTTGACTCATATTTTCCATACCACCTACTACAACCACATCAGCATCACCAGCTACAATAGCCTGAGCCGCTAAATTCACAGTTTTTAGGCCTGATCCACATACTTTATTTATCGTCATTGCTGATACTGTTTCTGGCAACCCACTTTTTAATGCCACTTGTCTAGCTGTATTTTGCCCTAAGCCCGCCTGCAAAACATTTCCTAAGATAACTTCATCTACTTGATCCTCTTTTATTCCAGCCCTTTTTATAGCTTCTTTAACCACTGTACAACCTAAATCTACTGCAGACACCCCTGCCAAACTACCACCCATAGTACCTAAGGGTGTTCTTACCGCACTAACAATCACTGCTTTTCCCAAATTAAATCCCCCTTCTTTTTGTATTTTCCGAATATTACATATATTCTTCCTTTGCCAAGTTTATCCTGCAAAAAAACTGCAAAATTACAAGCAGGATTTTTAAACACTTGTTAGAATCAATCTATATGTGCTCTTTGACACTTAATGAACTTTTTGGAGGAAACGCATATGCACAAAGTTAAAAATTTAATAGCTCAGGTAGTGCACAGCTCAACTTTTTCTACTGCTATCATTACCCTAATTATCCTAAATGCCGTTGTAATTGGCCTTGAGACGTACCCGTCTCTCTATGTGCCTCACAGTCACTGGTTTTTCTTCTTAGACCAGGTTTTTTTATGGATTTTTACTCTTGAAATCATTATGCGCCTAATAGTAGCTAATCCAACTAAGTCCTACTTTAGGGATGGATGGAATTTATTCGACTTTTTCATTGTTGCCAGTGGTCATCTGTTAGCTGGAGCGCATTTTGTTACCGTATTGAGGATATTGCGTATTTTGAGGATTCTTCGCACCATATCCACAATCCCCTCTTTGCGCAGATTGGTCAATGCACTAATAATGACTATTCCTTCTATGGGAAACATTATGCTTTTGTTATCACTTTTCTTTTACATCTTTGGTGTTATTGGTACAATCTTCTTTGCTCAAGCTATGCCTGAATATTTTGGATCGCTTCACGCTACGCTGCTGACTTTATTTCAAGTAGTTACATTGGAATCTTGGGCTAGTGGTGTAATGAGACCTTTAGTGGCGGAGGTCCCATGGGCTTGGACCTATTTTGTTGCCTTTATCCTTATGGGCACCTTTGTAATCTTCAACTTATTTATTGGTGTAATCGTAAGTAATGTGGAAAAGTGCGAGGATGATGAGGATGAAACTGACACAAAAGATACAGAACAGCAATTAACTGCTCTCCGAGCAGAAGTTGCCGAACTTAAGGAGCTCCTATTAAAATTGAACAAAGAGAAGTAATGTCACCAGGAGGTTTTAAATGGATTCATTGAGAGCTAAGTTGTTATTAATAGTCAATCACTCTTTATTTACAAGTTCAATAATAGGTTTGATTTTAGTAAACGCTGTGATTGTGGGAATGGAAACTTATCCTTCAATCTACGAACCCAATAGGGATCTTTTCCTAATAGCGGACACAGTTCTTTTGTGGATTTTCACTTTGGAAATTACAATACGGATTTTGGCATCAAAACCCTACCGTTCTTTCTTCAAGGATGGCTGGAACATTTTTGACTTTTTAATAGTGGCCAGTGGTCACATACTGGTGGGAGCTCACTTTGTAACAGTTTTGCGTATATTAAGGTTGCTACGAGTGCTCAGGGCTATTTCAGTAATCCCCTCACTGCGCAGGCTAGTAAGTGCCTTATTGATGACTATTCCCTCCTTGGGAAACATCATGCTATTGCTGAGTTTAATATTTTATATTTTTGCAGTACTAGGAACTATGCTCTTCTCAGAAGTATCCCCTGAGTACTTTGGTACACTGCATGCTACCTTGTTAACCCTATTCCAGGTGGTCACCTTGGAATCATGGGCTAGTGCTGTAATGCGCCCCATTGTAGAACAACTACCATGGGCTTGGATGTACTTTGTAGGATTCATATTAGTAGGTACATTTGTTATCTTTAATCTCTTTGTAGGTGTAATCGTAGCCAACGTTGAAAAAGCTGAAGAAGAATCGCAGAATGAAGCTACTGCGAATGAGCTAAAGGAATTGCGAAAGCAAGTATCTGAATTGACAGAACTGATGAAAGAAAATGTGAAAAAGTAAATGACAAAGCATAAAACAAAAGCTTACCCAGTAACTGGGTAAGCTTTTGTTTTATTTTTTCTTAAAGTTGTTGCTAGGTTCTGCTCCTAATGTACCATGACATGCTCTATACATTTCCTGAAGCTCCTGCACCGACATATCCGAGTGCATCTGCTGCATATGCTGCTTCATTTGACCAAAGTTAAAAGTGCCTTCTCCCTGCCCATTACCCTGGGCAAATGCTATTGAACCAACACTTAATACTGCTCCCGCTAATACTAAACTTAATATCTTTTTCTTCATCTTTAACAACTCCTTTGTAATTTTGATATAATCTCAATCTACATACAGAATAACAGTTAGAAGTAAAGAACTTTTGTAGCAGTTATAAAGAAATCATGAAGAATATACATATTCATAGTTTCTACACATTTTTTTGCAATAATAAATACACAATATAAATGGAAACGGAGGGTACAAATATGGCATTAAAAATTTTAGTCGTAGATGATGAACCCTTAATTATAGAAGTCTTAAAAGCTTATCTAGAAAGGGATGGTTACCAAGTTTTTTCTGCCATTACTGGCAGCGAAGCTTTGAGTAAAATAGAAACTATCAAGCCAGACTTCTTAGTTCTAGACTTAATGTTGCCTGATATCTCTGGCGAAAAGCTTTGCAAACAGGTTCGACAAAC
Organism: Desulfitispora alkaliphila; assembly: GCF_050433185.1. Classification (NCBI taxonomy): domain Bacteria; kingdom Bacillati; phylum Bacillota; class Desulfitisporia; order Desulfitisporales; family Desulfitisporaceae; genus Desulfitispora; species Desulfitispora alkaliphila. The sequence continues at coordinate 34,631 of NZ_JBNPXS010000002.1, read as the reverse complement.
TTCAGATATTCCAATAATTATGCTCACTGCCAAAACTGCCGAGGAAGATCGTATTCAAGGTATTGTAATTGGAGCAGACGATTACATTTCTAAGCCCTTTAGCCCCCGGGAGGTGGTTGTGCGGATTCAAGCCATTCTTCGTAGAACTCAGCGCTTAACAGAAAAGGATCGATTATCCTTTAACAATGGTGCTTTAATAATTGATTTGCCTCGATACCAGGCTTTTATGGAAAAAGAAGAACTAGAACTAACCCCAATAGAATTCAAACTACTAGCAGGAATGGCTAAATACCCTGGACGAGTCTACACAAGGTCTGATTTGCTGGAGAAAGTCCAACAGGATACTTACGAGGGCTATGAACGGAGTATCGATGTCCACATCAAAAATTTACGCAAAAAAGTTGAAAAAAACAGTAAAAAACCTGAATACATTATAACTGTGTTTGGGATCGGCTATAAATTCGGAGGTAAACCTGATGTTACGCACTCTTCGCAGTAAACTTCTCTTTTACTTCCTAGTGGTTTCTCTAACGGGCATTATTTTTATTAGTAGCGCTATCCACCTGGGACTTCATGATGCTTTTAGCTCTTATTTAAACCTAAAGCGACAAGAACAAATTCAACAAGTGATAGAATTATTTGAAGCCGAATATGAACAACAGGAATTTATTAGCGGCGAAAATGCAATTATGCTATTACATCAACAAGCCATGAACGAAATGCTATTTTATCAAGTACGCGATTTAGACGGAAGTCTAATATTGGATTCTACAAATTTATTACACATGGGTATGATGCATAATATGCACAGTATGATGAGAGAAAGAAACAGTAAAGTGGCAGAGTTAGATAACCTCTTAACTGATACTTACCCCTTAGAGGTTAATGATAGCAAGGTGGGGACTGTTATAGTTTATTACGAGAAAGAGTATGTGGAGGCAGACATACACTTTTTAGGGCGCATAAATCAATACATCTTAGGTGCTTCCTTGACTATGCTCATTCTCAGCGTTATCACTAGCTTGGTCCTCTCCAAAAAGCTCACAAGCGGCTTAACCCAAATGAGGCATGCTGCTCATCAATTACAGCGACGCAATCTGGGAGTGCGCATTAAACCAGACGCTCAGCAAACGGAGGAAATACAAGAACTTTCTGAAGCCTTTAATGATTTGGCTTACTCTCTAGAAAGGCATGAGAAACTACGCAAACAGTTCACCGGAGATTTAGCCCACGAGCTGAGAACACCTTTGGCAACACTTCGCAGTCAATTAGAAGCTTTCAAAGATGGGGTTTGGGAGCCAACAGCAGAGAGATTAGACCAAAGCCATGGTGAATTGATGCGTTTAGTACGACTTGTTAATGACCTTGAAAAACTACTTGCAGCAGAAAACCCGCAAATCCAGTTGCAGCTAGATCAAGTCAATGCAGAAAAACTCCTAGACTGGATTTATCAATACTTTACTCCAGCTTTCAGTGAGAAAGGGGTTACTCTTACTATTAAAGAAATGCGAGAACCTCTACGGATTCTAGCGGATGAAGATCGTGTTAAGCAAATACTTACAAACTTGATTAATAATGCTTTAAAATATACCCCAACAGGGGGAAGTGTCGTTATCTCCTTACAAAAAAAGCATCATATGGCGCTTTTCCAGATAGAAGATACTGGCTCGGGTATCTCATCAGAGGATTTACCCCACATTTTTGAGCGCTTCTACCGTGGTGATAAATCTCGAAATCGCAATACAGGAGGAACAGGAATAGGACTATCAGTAGTCAACGCTCTAGTGGAAGCACATAAGGGAAAGATCCAAATAGAAAGTGATTTAGGAAAAGGTACTAAAGCAAGAGTTCATTTGCCACTGAAAGGCACTAAATAACATTGAAAAGCACTGGACAAATGTCCAGTGCTCTTTTAACTCTGCTCTTTTTCCAAGTAAATACTCCTGCTGGGGAAGGCAATGCTTACTCCCTCTTCCTCTAGGATAGCCATAATCTTAAGGTTTACATCTTCTTTTACTTGGAGGAAATTACCCCAATTTGTAGTGTTGGTGAAAAAGTACAGGAAAATATCTAGACTGCTTTCGTTAAAACTATCAAAGTTTACGAAAATAGTCTCTGGGTGTATTTCTGAATGTTTCATCAGCATATCCCTAATTCTATTCACACAACGCTGTAGTTTTTCTGACGGCGTACTATAAGTGACCCCAAGCTTAAAAGTAATTTGCCGTTTACCCATTCTAGTCCAGTTAGTCACAGGTTGATTTGTTAGCGTTGAGTTCGGTACAGTTACTATTGCCTGAGCAAAGGTGCGAATTTTAGTGCTTCTGAAGGTTATGTCTTCCACTGTTCCCTCTACACTGTCAGCTTTGATCCAATCCCCAATAGTAAAGGGCTTGTCCAAAATAATTACTACACCACCAAAAATATTGCGTGCTGTATCCTGAGCTGCTAAGGCTAAGGCTAACCCACCTAAACCAAGCCCCGCTATAAAGCCATTTACATCATACCCAAATTCATCGGCTATCATAGCAAACGCTAGGAATAAAATGATGAAGCGTAACCCCTTTGATAGAAAAGGGACTAATATCTTATCAACTTGAAGGTCTAGCTTTTTTTCAATATCTCTAAAAATAGTTGATTCTGTATCTACAAAATTGTACAGTCCCCAAGCTATCAATACAATTACCATAGAACGAAACAAGCGAAGTACTATTAAATCCTGTGCCTCTGTAAGGGGCAAGTACATCAAGGATGCAAAAAAACCCACCAGTGCAAAAAAAACGTGAAGCGGCCTTTCAAATGCCAATAAAAGTTTAGTGTCAACTTCTAACTTTGTTCTTCTAGTAAGTCCCAAAATAGTTTTAAACACATAGCTAGTAAACAACTTTCGGAAAACTAAAAAGATAATAAAAATTATAAACGCAACAGCCAAATCATTGGTTAAAGGGTGTGTCCTCAAGTAGTTTAAAATTGGATCTAACTCCATTCAAACACTCCTATCTTCTACATAAATACAACTATTCAACTAAATTCTGTGCTGTCGCCAGTATTTCCTCTCCCTTAGCGGAAATTTCTTGTGTTGAGGCTGATATATTATCAATAGAACCACTAATTATATTAATTTTAGACTCTAGCTCTTGAGAAATTATGGTGATTTGCTGGAACATCTCTTTAATATGCTGTTCATCTGATTTTGTGCTTTCGGCAATATTCTTTGATTGCTCTGCCAATTTTTGAACTTCTTCAGCTACAACAGCAAAACCCTTTCCGTGTTCTCCTGCCCGAGCAGCTTCTATAGCTGCATTCAATGACAGTAAGTTTGTTTGATCAGCAATCTCAACAACCTTATCCGAAGCCTCTGCAAACTTGTTCAAGTTAGTTTCCATTTTATCCACATCAGCTTTAAGGCGTTCTGCTTTTTCTAAAATATGCATACTTTCTTGAGAAATAGCATCAATCTGTTTTGCATTTTCTTCATTGCCGCTAGCTACTTCGTTAATCGCCCTTATAATTTCTTCTACATTTTCTTTCAGAAATTTAGCTTGTTCAGCTCGTTGGTGGCTTAACTCTTCCATTTCTCTCAACATATTTTCAACTTCTTGGTTTTTACTCTCTATCTCTTGCTTCTCGTTATATACAAGTTGCCTATTATAGTAAATACAGTTTATTTCGGAATTAATATTATTATGAATAGCTTTCACCATATCGTCACAAGTATCGTATCCACATGCACTACAATTAATAGTTTTGTCTTCTAGTGTATACTTTTCTAGCCTTTTATATATTTCTTCTTGCTCCACAACACTAGGCTCTAGTAGTTTGTCAGATGCTTTCTTGCTATAACTGCGCTTAAAATCATCTAACTTTAAGTTTTTCTCAAAGTATTTCTGTAACCAATCGATTCTCTTAGAGAAATTTTTCTTTTCCTCTAGTTTTTCACTTTTCTTCTGATTTAAAATATAATCTACTTCATCCAAGTCAACTTTTTTACAAGTTCCCGTTCCCAAATTGCATCCGTAAAGACAGTTGAGAATATCCACCAGCAAAGGAGTCTCCTTGTTTTGTTTGGCTCTTTCTTGGTATTTTTCTAAGTAGTCATAGGCGTGATCTTGTCCTTCTATTTGGCGCACCCAAGCTCCTTGAATTATTGCCTCTACGTTTTCTCTTAGCCCACCGGGCCTTGAGTAAATACAGCCGATACTACATCCTATATCTTCAAAATCTTGTTCATCATACTTATTAATATCTATTCCATTAGTTTCTATGTATTTATTGAGTTCCTGAAAAGTCACATTGTAGTCTATGTAGTTACCGGTGTTCTCATCATCTATCTCATCTTTTTTTGCTATACAAGGAGAAATAAAGGCTATGCTGTCAGATATCTTTAAGTAATCTTTTAAGTATATAGCTGTGCACATCATTGGGCTATGAATGGGTGATAGGTAGTCTATCAGTTCTGGTTGTAGTTTTTCGATATAGTTTACTACTGCAGGACAGGGTTGGGCAATTATGGTTTTGAGATTATATTCCTTAATTGCTTTGAGATACCCCCATGTAGTAATATCAGCACCAAAGGAAACATCGTATATTACGTTGACCCCTAAAGATTTAAAGTACCCGAGCATTTTTTTCCAATTAGTGTAGTTAGTTCTAATTGCCGGCGCAACAACTAAAGAGATATTTTTCCCGGTCTTTAGATCTTGAAAAAATCTCTCTGTATCATCTACATAATATCTGGCTTTGTGGTCACAAACATCTAAACACTTCCCGCAGTGAATACACTTTTCAGGAACAATGGTAACTTTGTTTTTACCATCTCCGTCTAAGTGAGATGTGTTTGCCCCTGCTACAGGGCAATGCCTAATACATTTGTTGCATCCAGCGCAATTTTCTTCAACTGTACCTATCAATACATTCACATATCTCTCCCCCTGTACAATTAGAATCTCAATTACTTTATATTTTACATAGTTAATTTCCTAATTACTAGACAAATTTTACCATTTAACTCATGCTGATAGAAAGTGTTTGAGCTTTCCTATGGTACAAATTAAGTGCACTGAATTATACAGTGCACTTAAGCTCAATTTTCTTCAAGCTGCTTTCTTTTCCTTTTCTTTTCGACTTGTTGCTGGCGAAAGGAAAGCACACCCCAAAGAGTAGTATATATAATGCTAGCCGCAATGACTGCATTAACAAATCCACCTAAAAAAAACTCAGTAGAATAAGCCTGTAATTTATCCAAAACAAAGTAGCGTGATGGTTCCTCTACTACATCCATGGATTCTTTAAGGGACTTAGATAGCGCATCCCCTACTTCGCCAGGATGTATCTCCTGCCTAGATAAAAATCGACCCATCATCATATTCATTGAATACATTATTGGAATAAAAAGACCAGTGGCCAAATTCATTGTTACCGCTGCTATACCACTTGCTTTTAATAGTTTGGCTGTCCCTATAGAGAGAAAAGGGCCTACACCAAGTGAAGGTATAAAATTCCAGAAAATCCCCACAGCTGCTCCCATGGCTATTACATATGGTGATCCCTTAAGCTTTGTAATCGATTTGATTTTTTTTATGGCTTCTTTAAATTTTTCCTTCATCTAAGCTATGTCTCCTTATGCGTCGATTTTTATAAATTTCGACATTAATCCCTGATTTTCTCTTTCCCCATTCTATCACAAAGCTAATCCCCATTAAAGATACTTTCTATATAATTTTCGCTTCTCTTATCCTATTTACTACGTGCTTCAATTTATGCTTGTCTTCCACTGCAAATTTTAAAAAATCTCCACTATGATATTTAATTTTCTGATTGATCTAATATAGGAGTCATTAGTCTTTGACCGTGTTCCAGTTGTCTGCTACCTAATTTGTTAATATCTATTATTACTTCTTCTGTTACCTCCCACTTATCTGCTAGCAATTTTATTGTATCCCCTCTTCTAACAATGTAGTCAAAGATAAATACCTCTGCTACAATCACAACATGAATCTGTCGCGGCGATCTAGGGTCAAAGCGAAAATCTATGTATACTACATCCACATCTACTTTAACTCTGTGTCTTCTTGTTAACCCAGGAATATGAACAAAGTGAACAAAAGGTATTCTTTGCTCAAAGGATAGTACTCTCCTATCAGGTTCTACAACAACTAAAAAATCTACTACAAAAAAACCTCTGATTATTACCTTGTTTGGAATCACATCTGTACTAGTGACAATGGGCTTGGCATCTACTCTTGCTACTTTTATCAAATCGGGAAAGCGCTCTGGTATCATCACATTTTCTTGAACCAAAAACTGTGCTTTGGGCTCAATGATTAATATTGGCTTTTTTCTTATGGGTAACTCTACTTTAATAATTACTCGCAGGAAGTATATTTCTCCGCTCTCTGTTCCTATTACAATCTCTACTCTGCCATCTTTATCTAAATCCCCATAGGATAAGTCTATTACTCTAGCAGGAGTCTCAATATTTGCTTCTAAAACTAGCCTACCCCCCTCAATCCTATAAATTATGATGGCATTGTGTAGGCCAATAATTAATTCATTCCCAGCCCTACGAGACCAGTTTGCACCTGCTAATGCTCTTACCACACCAGGCATGGAATCCGTTATTCCTATTCTCTGAAATTCTTGATTTTGAAACGTAAGAACTAACACTCTTCTGCCACCATCTGTAGCTAAGAATATCTCTGATCTTCCATTTCTAGTTAAATCTGCAACCTCTATTGGTCCTGTAGCGGTTACATTTAGTCTGATATTATACTCTACAATAAAATTGCCCTCTCTATAAGTGTATATATCTATTATGTCTCTCCCAGGGCCTCTTCCTGTTTGAAGAATTACTATCTCTTCCAAAGCATCTCCATCCACATTGCCAACAGCTACTCTAGCATTAGGGGCATCTAACTGCCATAGGTTGCTGAAAGCTCCATCTTGCCATCGATACACTCTTACTCCCACGCCTCTAATCGCCACAACTAATTCTCTTCCTGGATAGCCGGTTACCCTACCTACTGCAATGTCTACAACTCTCCCACCTAGGTATCTGCTCTGGTAAACCCTGGTGAGCCGACCTTCAATCCAACGATATATAAAGAAATAATTGTCTGTTCCAATTATAATATCTTCTTTTCCATTTCCGGCTACATCTGCTACTACCAGTACGTAGATGCGTTCAATCATACCTAGGTTAGCTTGGGCTGCCTTAGTAAAAGTTTTACCGTCCCAAGCAAATAAGTACAACTGCCCTGACCCTCCATTGCTACAACACGCTGCAACCGCCTCTAGTTCTCCATCTCCATCCACATCGCCCACAGCAGTTCTTGAATTAGGTCCTAGGTGATAACCAGTCCAGTTAAAAGAGTGCTCATGTGTGTGTTTAGACATTTCTAATCCCTCCTGTTCTATGACATTATATGTAATTAAAAAAAGTTTGACATAAAGCTTTGGAAAATTTATAATGTCATAAGACGGCCTTTAAGTTAGTCCAGCGAGACTAGCAAGGAAGCGAATTAGGAATAATACTTATATGATTGTTTGTTACCCTTTAATTTAGTCCAGTGAGGCTAATAAGGGACAGAGAAGAAAATATATCTTACTTTGTCTATTAAACCCTTATTAGTTACACTAATAAGGGTTTTTATTTTGCCTACGGCCGTAAATCACTTTAGGAGGTTTTTGACATGAAAAACTTACAGTTGACAACAGCAATGCCCTTGGCTTTCCAGCACGTTTTTGCCATGTTCGGCGCTACCGTTTTAGTCCCTTTTATCACAGGACTAAATCCCTCCGTTGCCCTGTTTACTGCAGGCCTTGGAACATTAATATTTCATTTGGTTACTAAAGGACAAGTTCCAGTCTTTTTAGGCTCATCCTTTGCCTTTATAGCTGGTATTCTTGCCGTTAAAGAAATGTTCGGGTTGCCCTACGCTACCGGTTCAATCATAGCAGTAGGTGTGGTCTATATAATTATGGCTGGAATTGTAGCCTTGGTCGGGGTAAATCGGGTGAAGCAATTTTTTCCGCCAATCGTTACAGGCCCAATTATCATAATCATTGGTTTGATCTTATCCCCAGTAGCAATTGACATGGCTTCAACTCACTGGATAGTTGCACTAATAACTATGTTTGCTGTAATTCTTACGGGAATGTTAGCTAAAGGCTTCCTTAAGTTAATACCACTGCTAGTGGGAATAGGGGTCGGGTATCTGGCTTCAATCTATTATAATTTAGTTGATTTTACACCCATAATAGAAGCATCTTTGTTTGCAACCCCAGATTTTATGGCTCCTAAGTTTTCTGCTGATGCACTGAAAATTATTGTGCCAATTGCTCTAGTAACCATGATTGAGCACATCGGTGATATTACTACGAACGGAGCAGTGGTTGGAAAAGACTTTTTCAGAAAACCTGGTCTCCATAGAACTCTACTAGGCGACGGATTAGCTACAATAGTAGGAGGGGCAGCAGGTGGCCCAGCCAACACTACTTATGGTGAAAATACGGGTGTACTAGCTTTGACAAAGAATTATAGCCCTACAATTATTAGAATAGCTGCTGTTATAGCAATTTGCTTCAGCTTTATCGGAAAGCTGGGCGCATTCATCATGACAATTCCAGAGCCTGTAATGGGTGGAATTAGCTTTATCTTGTTTGGAATGATTGCCAGCGTTGGTATCAAAACCCTTGTAGACGCAGCTCCTGATTTATCAAATCTGCGCAATTCAAGTGTAGTCTTCGTCATTCTAATAATTGGTATTGCTAGCTTGCAAGGAGAGGGTAACATTGTAGTCGTTCCCTTGACTGAGTTTGCTACTCTAGAGGGCTTGAGTTTGGCCGCAATAACAGGTGTATTGTTAAATGCAGTCTATGAGTTCATCCTTCCCAATCGGGAAACCGAACCAGAACCTAGTAACACATAAAAAGTTTAAGGGCCAGTACTAGCCCTTAAACTTTTTTGTGTTTTATTTGCTTATACAACAGCGTAAATTTAGTAATGTTTCTAATCGCTTATCCTTTTGATAAAGTGTTAATGTAGATTCGCCTAGATCCTCCACTTGTGTTTGTGCTCCACTAGCCGTGGAGACGATTTTTTCTATCAACTTATTTGTCAGATTACCTATACTGTCAGTACCTGCAATAATACCAGTGGCATCCACATCTATATCATCATTGATCAGATCTTTATTGCCACTAATTCGAATGACAGGAACAATAGAATTATTAAAGCCAGCGGCACCAGTGGTCCAAAGGATAAGGTGTGCACCCAAGGAGGCAAAATTAACTCCTGATCCACCACATAACATAGTGCTTTCTGATAGATAAAACCCAGGTTTTTTAGGCTTATCTATAAAATCATCATTAATTTGTAAGATATCAACTATTTCTTTAGTTCCCATTTTTAAAAGAGCACCAAGGGCTTTTTCTTCAATTGTAGTAAGCCCTCCCACATAATTACCTATGCTCATAGTTTCTATTCCTGCACCCGATATACTCCATCTAGAGTTTTCGTTATTTATGAGCTGAACTATTTTATCTGCCACATGGGGGGTTGAAGCTCTTTGCACTAAAATATCTTCGCAACCGATTAGTTCAAATAATTCTCCACCAATACACGTAGCACCTAAATCTACTAATTTATCAACGGCAGAACCTACTAAAGGATTTGAAGCAATTCCAGAGCTAGTATCTGAGCCGCCACACTTTACTCCCACTATCAACTTACTTAAAGGAATATCTTCTCGGACTAAAAAGTTAGTGTACTCTTGGAACTTATTGAGGATATTAATGCCTTTTTCTATAGATTTTCTTGTTCCTCCCACCTCTTGGCATACAATAGTATCAAAAGGTTTTTTAAGTTCAATCAGTGACTCAGTGACTTGTGATGGCGAGATACTACCACAACCCATTGCTATTACCAGAACAGTTGCTATATTGGGGTTTTTTGCTACAGCGATCATTTGGTTGAGGGTTTCTTCATTGCCACCTAACATACAAGTATGGGCATTTGTTAAAACAACAGTATGGGGGGAATTTTTCGCTATATTTCTTGCCATACCATCACAGCATTCATCTACAGCAATGATGAGATGCTTATTTCTGATGGCAATACTGCCATCAGGTCTTTTATAACCTTTAAAGTTCACCAAGCACACCTCCCTAGTTAATATTCATTTGTCTCAATATTTCTTTTTTTATATTAGCTGGAATGTCTACTACTAAGCTTTTAACATTTTGAACATGGACTAGTTCACCTTTTTTGATGTCCTTTACAGCTTTACCAATAACTTTACCATATTTGATTACATAACTACCTTGCTCAATATCTTTAAGGGCTATTTTATTTCCATGGGGAATATGAGTTAATGCATCAATTTGAAATAACAAGTTATTTTCGCCATTAAAAACATTTACAGCATTGCCAATAGAGATGTCATCTAAAACTGTTGCTACCGTATCATTATCATGCATTTGAATTGATTTTTTCATAGAAAACATATCCCCCCTAAATAATTATTCTTTAATGAACGATTCTTCTTCGATTTTACTTGTAGAATAGTGACCATAGTCATTAAACATCCACTTCATCCAGCCTATTAACATCACTATCATAATAAAGATGACAGGAACACCAGTGGCCACAGCGCTAGTTTTTATTGTATCTAAATTAGCATTTATAAGAATCATTGTCAAAGGAACTAATGATAACATAATGCACCAAAATAATCTCAAAAACGGATTGGGTTCTTCGTTATTTTTTAACCCAATGGTAGAGGTGGAGGCCATTGTAAAGGCGGCTCCATCCAAAGTCGTTGCTAAGAACAATAGTGTTATGATAGAGAAAAGTATCATAAAAATAGAACCAAAAGGTAATGAGTGCAGGACTTGTACAATGGCAGCATTGTCTTGTCCAGCTGATAGCATACCCACCATATCTACAGAACCTGCCAGCTGTCGTTGCATAGAAAGGCTACCCAACACACCAAAGAAAATAAAACAACCAGCACTACCACTTAAAAGAGTGTTAGCTATTACAGAGCGCAATGTTCTTCCACGAGAAACTTTTGCAATAAAGATTCCGGTAAAAGGAGCATAGGTGATCCAGTACAACCAATAGAACATGGTCCATGACTCGGGAAAGCCTCCATTGCCAACAGGATCAGTGTATAAACTCATTTGAATAAAGTTTTGAAACATAAGACCTAATGAACTTGTTGTGTTTTTCATAATATATATAGTAGGACCTAATACTAAAACACCAACTGTAAAGACTATAACTAATTTTGCGTTAAAATCAGCTAGATTTCTCATACCCCTTTGTATTCCTATATAAGAGCTTAAAGAATAAATGGCAGATAAAACTAAAATAATTGCTAAGTTTAAAGTAAAGGTAGGTTTAATACCGATAACAGTAGCTAATACCTCTGCGACTAATGGAACAGAAACTCCCAAAGTGATACTAAGACCACCAAAGCAAATAAAGATAAACATAACATCAATTAATCGTCCAATGTAGCCATTAGCTTTTATATTTGTCATAGAACTAACAACCGCACTTAAACTTAACCCTTTGTTCTTTTTAACATAAAAATGGTAAGCTATAGGCAGTCCAACTAAAGCATATAAAGTCCAAGCACTAATACCCCAATGAAACATACTATATGGTACACTCATTTCATAAGCCAGTTGAGATCCGGGATCTATACCAATCCCAGGTGTATTTATATAATAGGCCCATTCAATAAAAGCCCAATATACTGTTGCAGAGCCAAGACCGCAAGAAATCATCATAGCAATCCAGCTAAAAGTTGAAAATTCTGGTGACTGTTTCCCCAATCTTATACTCCCGTATTTACTCATAGCAACATACGCTAATAAAATAATACCTAGCAGTGTAAACAGCAGAGTGATAGAACCAAATAAATTAGTTAAGGTTGTAAAAATTTGATTTGCCATTGATTCACTTTCTGTGGGAAATAGATAAAGTAATGCTACAATGGATAAAACGAAAATTAAACTTACCGAAATTAACAGTTTATCTAATTTTTTTTCCATTTTAACAGACCCCCTTAAAATTTTAAATTATATTTTATATTTTTCTATAATTTCTTCATCTAGATCTATATTTAGGCCAACTGTATCTGGGACTTTTACATATCCATTTTCAAAAGGCAATATATTTTTAACTAACTTAGTGAAAAGTGGACTATTACTTTGAGAATACTCAATTAAATCGCCATGCTGGCAAGCAGCTAAAAATTGAACTGTTGCAGATAAAAGAATGCCTGTACTGAAACCATGAGGCACTAATTTGGTTCCACGCATTGTAGCTAAATCATTAATTTTTCTTATCTCACTAAAGCCACCACATCTAGTTATATCTGGCTGAACGATATCTGGTTGAGCGTATTTAAGAAAATCATTAAACTCATAAGTGGTAGTTAAAGATTCACCACCTGCCAGCTTTGCCCCCGATACACCTAATAATTTAGAATAACCCTTTAAATCATCAGCTAATATCGGTTCTTCTATCCAATTCAAATTAAATTTATCTAATCGTTTAAACATATTGACGGCGTGGCCATAAGTGAGCCATTTTGTAGCTAAATCAATTTGTAATTCATAATCACTACCCAACTCATCACGAACTGCCTCAATAATTTGGTAATCCATATGAGGGTCATCTCCTAAGATGCCACCACCAAACTTCAAGCTGGTAAAACCTTGCTTTTTCAATTTTGAGGCGATTTTTCTGTTTTTCTCAGGACTATCCTCTGGGATAAAAGTACCATATGCCCTAATTTTATCTCGATATTTTCCTCCCAATAAAATATGAATGGGTGTTTGATAATATTGAGATGCAATATCCCATAACGCTATATCAATGGCACTAATGGCATGAATACCAGCCCCCCTTCTCCCCATATAATTTGAGGACCAATACATCTTGTCCCATAACCGCTGGATTTCTAAAGGATTTTCACCAATTAATAACTGTTTGAGACCATAACAATATAAATTTGAATTAGCTGCTTCTATGATGGCTTTTACAACTGGAGGAGAACTATCGCTTTCGCCCAATCCCACTAATCCTGTATCAGTAATAACTCGGACAATTACAGCATCTTCTCCCCACTCACAAATATCGTTTTCTTTTGGAACCCTTAGACAAATAACTTCAACATCTGCAATTTTCATTGTTACCCTCCTTTTTTGTTTTTTAAAAACATATTCAATAAACAATATTGCAAATTGTATGCCAAAACAATTTTTGTTTTCAAAAATAGGCTATACTAAAGTTACTATTAGATTAAATGAAAAATTCACGGAAATATATCCTGGGTGTTGTGAGTTAAAATTAAATCAATGAGTCAGAAATAACTCAGCCTTATGAGTTGAAATAAACTCATAAGGCTTCAGAATAGATCTCTTTACTATTGTAAATATATTTTAATTTTGATTTAATTGAGTTAACCAAAGGAGGGAAATTATCTTATGATAAGTAAATCATCTCGATTAGATTCTGAGGAATTTGTTACTATTATTAATAACATGTATGATGAAGTATTGATCTATGATAATAATTATAATATTGTATATATTAATCAAGCTTCTAGTAGACATTACTCCTCATCGCCAGAGGAAATGATGGGTAAATCCTTTTTTGACTTCGTGGATAATAACTGGTGGGAACCATCTATTTTGCCTATCATTTATAAAGAAAAACGACCTATTGCAATAAAACAAAGTACATATACTGGTATAGAACTATTTACAATAGCAGTACCTATTTTTGATGAAAATAAACAGATAAAATATGTGGTAATGAATGTTAGAGATAATGTTAATGAGATAGATTTATATAATCCTAATTATGTTTTTATTGATCAAGACATAAACTCTAAATTAATTCCTATAGCTAAAAGTGAAGCCATGATAAGAGTTATGAAACTAGTGAATAAAATTGGTCAGATTGATACCACCTGCATTTTAACTGGCGAATCGGGAACAGGGAAAAGTATGATCGCTAACTATATGCATTCTATTGGTCCTAGAAAAAATTACCCCTTTATTAATTTGAATTGTGCTAGTATACCTGGAGAATTATTTGAATCAGAATTATTTGGCTATGCCAAAGGCGCTTTTACAGGGGCTCATACTTCTGGCAAAAAGGGATTGCTAGAAACTGCTAATAACGGAACCATTTTATTAGATGAAATATCCGAACTTACTATGGCGGCTCAGGCAAAGCTTCTATTAGTATTGCAAGATAAAGAATTTATTCCCGTAGGATCTAATAAACCCATTAAAGTAAATGTTAAAATTATTGCTGCCACTAATAAAAATTTAAAAAACATGGTGCAAATGGGTGCCTTTAGAGAAGATTTGTATTACAGATTAAATGTAATTGATATCTATATACCGCCGCTAAGAAAAAGAAAAGAGGATATCCCATATCTTGTGGAAAGTTTCCTAGAGGAATTTTGTAAAAGGTATAAAGTTAAACGCAAACTTACTAAAAATGTCTTAGCTGTCCTAACTGAAAATGATTGGAAGGGTAATGTGAGAGAATTGAGGCACATGATAGAGAGGTTAGTGGTAACGGTAGACCATAAATTTATTGAGGTATCTGATTTGCCTAAAAATATGTTTGGCATTTTTGATACTGAAGCAACTATGTGTAATGTCACTGAAGGTTCGTTTGATGAGCGAATTTCAAAATATGAAGCATTGATTATTCAAGATGCTTATGAAAAACATAAAACCTCACGAAAAGTTGCTGATTACCTTTCCATCAGTCAAACAAAAGCTAATAATTTAATTAGAAAATACGTAAAAAACAGCGATAAGTAATGAATACATTATAGCTCACAAGAAACTTCTAGGGACTAGTATTACTGAACGACTAGTCCCACATAAATAACCACAGTGAATTTATTCAATGTAATATTATGACATTATGGTGAGAAGAATAAACACGATGCTGTTTTATTGGCTATAATTTTCTTTAGCATTTATTCACATCTGCTCCCAAATGTTCCCCCACTATTTTCATTGCACAAAAATCTCCACACATAGAGCAGGCTTCAACTTCACCCTTATTTTTTTCCTTGCGGTATCTCCTTGCTTTTTCTGGATCTATGGACAGCTCAATCTGTCTTTCCCAGTCTAAATCCTTGCGAGCTTTGGACATTTCCAAATCCCACTCCCATGCTCCAGGAATACCTTTGGCAATATCTGCTGCATGGGCAGCAATTCTACTGGCAATAACACCTTCTTTCACGTCTTCAATGCTGGGAAGACCCAAGTGCTCCGCTGGAGTCACATAGCAAAGGAAGTCAGCACCTGCACTGGCAGCTATAGTACCTCCTATGGCAGCTGTAATGTGATCATAACCTGGTGCCACATCTGTTACCAGGGGCCCTAAAACATAAAAAGGCGCTCCTTTACATACTCGCTTTTGCAACTGTACATTAGCTACTATCTGCCCATAAGGAACGTGCCCGGGTCCTTCAACCATAACCTGCACTCCTTTTTCCCATGCTCGTTCAGTAAGCTCACCTAAAATCAGCAACTCCTCTACCTGAGCCCTATCTGTAGCATCAGCCAAACAACCAGGTCTTAAGCCATCTCCTAAGCTCAATGTCACATCGTACTTACTTACAATCTCCAAAAGCCTGTCGTATTCTTCGTAGAGGGGATTTTCTCTTTTGTTATGTAGCATCCAACCAGCTAAAAACGATCCTCCCCTGCTCACAATATCCACAACTCGGCCCTCTCCTCTAAGCTTTTCTAATACTCCTAAAGTTACTCCGCAGTGCACTGTAATGAAGTCAACACCTTGGGCACACTGTTTTTCAATTACTGCAAATAAGTCGTCACTAGTCATTGCTACCATAGAACCATGCTTCTCCATAGCTTCTACAGTTGCTTGATAAATTGGTACAGTACCTACAGGTATTTCCGATTTCTCCAGTATAGCAAGTCGACTAGCGTCTTTGTCAGGGCCAGTGCTTAAATCCATTACTGCATGGGCTCCCGCCTCCATTAGCACTTGCAGCTTATCTAGCTCTTTTTCTACCTCTGGGTAGTCAGTAGAAGTTCCAATATTGGCATTTACTTTTGTGGTCAATCCTTCTCCAAATCCAATTGCCTTTAAACTTTTGTGATTAATGTTAGCTGGTATCACAACGGTCCCCTTGGCAATTTTTTCTCGCAATACCTCCTCTTCAATCCCCTCCACCTTTGCTACTGCCTTCATCTCCTCAGTTATTTCACCCTTGCGAGCACGAATCATTTGAGTTGTCATTCATGTTCTCCCCTTTCTTCTTGGTTGAATTAAAAAAACCACCTTTTCAGGTGGTTGAAATCAAGACTTATATTCTTCTAGTCATCCTTCAACCACTTCCCTACGCTGGTATTATCCAGATTAGCCCAACGGGCTAATATGTTTCAGGTTCAAAGGGTCAACACCTTACAGGCATTTCTCAGTCGCTAGCGATCAGCAACTCCCCTAGTGGTTAATATATTCAGTTGTATTATTTATTCATTCGACACTACCTAGCATTCTCCTGCAGCTGCGATTTAATTTGTTTGCTTACTTCTAAGGGCTTTTTAGAAGCCATTATCGCTGACATTACAGCTACATTACTACATCCTATTGTAGTTATCTGATCCAAATTTGACGCCGAAATGCCCCCAAGAGCCACTAAAGGGATCTCCCACATTACAGAAATATCCTGTAACAATTTAAGACCTTTTGGTATAACACCTGGTTTGCACTGAGTGGGAAATATGTGACTCACCAAGAGGTAGTCGGCCCCTTCCTTTACTGCCACTTTAGCTTCTTCTATTGAGTGCACTGATGCACCTAAGAGCATTTTAGATGAACAGGCTTTTCTAGCGGCTTTAGGGCTTAAGGAGTGTTGACCTAGTTGCACTCCATCTGCACCTACAGCCTCTGCCACATCAACCCTATCGTTGATAAT
This sequence comes from Desulfitispora alkaliphila, assembly GCF_050433185.1. Lineage (NCBI taxonomy): Bacteria > Bacillati > Bacillota > Desulfitisporia > Desulfitisporales > Desulfitisporaceae > Desulfitispora > Desulfitispora alkaliphila. Next base: position 17,634 of record NZ_JBNPXS010000002.1, on the reverse strand, counting down.
AAGTCTTTTCCCCTTAGCATGGGTTATTTCCCTAACCTTTAAAGCTAAACTGTATAGCTCCTTGGCTGGCAATTCCTTTTCTCTAAGAACCACAGCATCTACTCCACCTACCAATGCTTGAGAAATAGTATTCAAATAGTTTTCATTAACTAAATTAAGGTTTGTTATTAAAAAAAGTTTATCTTTCAAAGGCTCACCCCAGTAAATACTATTTATTAATAATCATTATAACTGAAAAGCCTATTCTAATAAACTATTCATAATTTCTTCAAATTAATATACTATTTAATGTGGTACAATACACCTATATATATACAAAGGAGGTTTATTATCTAATGTCTGCAAAAGCTCGAACTGCAATCATTGCTGTAGTTCTACTATTAGTGGTTGGTGTGTTAGCAAAACCCTATATACCTTTTCTCAATAAAGGCACACAAGAATTTACGGCTACAACTCAACCAGCTCAAGTATATGAAAATGCTTTAGCTGAAAAACAACCCATCTTCTTAGAGTTTTATGGAGCAAGATGACATCAGTGCGTACTTATGGAGCCCGTGATTATGGCTCTAAAGGAAGAATACGAAGACCAAGTAACCTTTGTTATTGTTGATGTGGAAACTGCCGATGGAAATGCCTTGGCAAATGACTTCGGCGTCAGATATATTCCCGCTTTTTTCTATGTGGATAGTTCAGGAGGAGTTGTAGCGGAAGATGTGGGTCGCCTTTCCAAAAGCGCCCTTGAGCAAAACATAAATAAAATATTGCCTTAAAGGAAGTAGATTAAAATGATAGATGTCTTTTTTAGTGAAATTGTACCTCAAGCTATAGACTCTAAGTCTACACTTACATTCTTAATAATATTTATTGGTGGTGTTGTAACCAGCATTAGCCCTTGTGTTCTGTCTATGATTCCTATTTTAATGGGTTATATCGGGGCCAGCGATGATGGCTCAAAGGTTAAAGGATTTTTTCTTTCCCTGTTATTCGTTCTAGGGTTATCCACCACCTTTGCTATTTTAGGTTTTATTGCTGCTTACTTTGGCAGCATCTTTGGCCAGATTAGCACTGGCTGGTACTATTTGTTAGCAGCAGTAGCCATTATAATGGGTTTGCAGCTTTTAGGTGCAATCACCTTTAATATGCCAGGCCTCAAAACTATGCCTGTGCGAATGAAGGGATATAGCGGTTCTTTTGGAATGGGCATGCTCTTCGGTTTAATTGCTTCTCCCTGCGCTACCCCTGTCTTAGCTGTTATCATCACTTATGTAGCTACTCAGGGTGAACTAGCCTATGGCAGCAGTTTACTCTTTGTCTACGGTGTGGGCCATGGGTTGCCTTTGCTGGCCGCGGGTACCTTTACTGCATTAGCCAAGAATATCGTTAAGGTCCAGCGCTTCACTCAGTATTTAAACTACGTTAGTGGAACTGCACTAATACTCTTGGGTCTATACTTATTAATTCTTGCCTCCTGGTAAAATAAATCCATTGCATAAAATACCCTCTAATGCGAGATAATACTAACGCATTCTAAAAGACAGGAGGGATTAAAGTGCATCACAATCACTTAGCACCTAATGAAGCCATCCAGTTGAGGGAGATTATTGGAATGAAATCTCTTTGTATTCAAAAAGAACAGGTTTATATGAATAGCTGCCAAAACCCTCAGCTACAGCAAATGATTCAACAAACTATGCAGCGCGGCATGCAACAATGCCAACAAATTGATCAGTTTTTAAAATAAGACAGGAGGTATCAAAATTATATGCAAGGATTAAATGATAAAGCAATTACTCTAGATATGCTCAATTCTGCAAAGCAAGCTGTTTTGACCTATTCTAACGCCTGCAACGAAACCTCTAACCAAAACTTGAGAAGTATTTTGCAAAGACAATTGCAGGAAGCTCTAGAAACTCAGCAACAACTATCCCAGTTTGCGCAGCAACAGGGATATTATAAAGTAAATGAAACACCCCAACAGGCAATTACACAAACTATGCAAGAGTTATCTCAAGGCTACAATCAACAGCAACAAACTCAAATGGGCTCCTATAACCAACAGCAACGTTATATGTCCCAACAGTATAATCCATATCACAACTAAAGCAAACGGGACTTGAATCTGTCCCGTTTTTCTGGTCTTTTTAACCTTATTAGTGTATAATAGTTAATGAAAATAGCCTTTACACAAAGGGAGTGATAGACATGTTTGGATTTATACCCAATTTTGGTGTTACTGAACTAATTCTAATTCTGGCTTTAGCACTTATTATCTTTGGTCCAGGAAAGCTTCCGGAAATCGGAAAATCACTTGGCTCAGCAATCAAAGAATTTAAGAGTTCCACTACGGATGTAAAAAAAGATATCGAAGATAGTATTAAAGGCGACGACGAAGAGCAGAAAAAAGCATAAGTAAAAGACAGGAGTTAGTAAAACTAATTAACTCCTGTCTTTTTATTTTCTTAGTAATTGTAGTATAATAAATTAAAACTATAGAAATAGGAGCTAGTGATAATGTATCGCAATTTAGAAGAGTGTGTTGTCGATTTAGAGAAAAATGGTCATTTAGTTCGCATCACCGAAGAAGTTGATCCATATCTTGAGATGGCCGCCATCCATTTAAAGGTTTTTGAGGCTAATGGCCCTGCACTATTGTTTGAAAATGTTAAGGGTTCTAAGTTTCGAGCAGTATCAAACTTGTTTGGTACATTAGAGAGAAGCAAGTTTATTTTTAGAAAGACCTGGAATGCAGCACAAAATGTAGTTGCCCTGAGAAATGATCCAGTACAAGCTCTAAAAAACCCTTTAAGTCATTTTAGCACTGGCTTGGCAGCTTCTAAAGCACTGCCTGTAAACAAATCTAAAAGTCTTCCAGTGTGCGCTCATGAAATCAATATTTCTGACATCCCACAAATCCACCACTGGCCTAATGATGGTGGCGCTTTTGTCACCCTACCTCAAGTTTACAGTGAAGATCCAGAGAAACCAGGAATTATGAATTCCAACTTGGGGATGTATAGAGTTCAACTTAGTGGTAACCAGTATGAAATGAATAAAGAAGTAGGTATGCACTACCAGATCCACCGTGGAATTGGGGTTCATCAAGAGAAGGCCAACAGACTAGGAAGACCCTTAAAGGTTAGTATTTTCATCGGTGGCCCACCTGCCCATACTTTGGCTGCGGTTATGCCATTGCCTGAAGGATTAAGTGAGATGACCTTTGCTGGTTTGTTAGCAGGACGTCGTTTTCATTACAGTTACGTAGATGGATATTGCATCAGTAACGATGCTGATTTTGTTATTACAGGGGAAATCCACCCAGGAGAGACCAAGCCAGAAGGTCCCTTTGGCGATCATCTAGGCTATTATAGCCTTGTTCACCCGTTCCCTTTAATGAGAGTACACAAAGTTTATGCCAAAGCTAATGCTATTTGGCCATTCACAGTGGTAGGCCGGCCTCCTCAGGAGGATACAGCATTTGGTGCACTTATTCATGAATTAACCGGGGATGCAATTAAACAAGAAATACCGGGAGTAAAGGAGGTACATGCTGTAGATGCAGCAGGAGTACACCCCTTACTTTTTGCTATAGGCAGTGAGCGCTACACCCCTTATCAAGAAGTTAAACAACCCTTGGAACTACTGACTATCGCAAATCGAATTTTAGGAACAGGACAATTAAGCTTAGCAAAATATCTATTTATTACTGCTGAGGAAGATAGGTCATTAGACACACATAAAGAAGTGGACTTCTTAACCTATATCCTAGAGCGCATTGATCTCCATCGCGATGTTCACTTCTACACTAATACAACTATTGACACCTTAGATTATACTGGTACCGGTCTAAACACGGGGAGTAAGGTTCTATTTGCAGCTTATGGCCCCAAGAAAAGAGACTTGTGTAAAGAAATACCGGAAAGCTTAAAGGACTTAAGAGGCTTTGAGGGTGCTAACCTAATAATGCCAGGTGTTGTTGCATTACAGGGATCTAAATTCTCAACCTATGCAAATGCCCAGGAGGAAATGGATTCTCTAAATAAAGCTATTCAAAATAAAGGGGCTATTCCTTCCTGTCCGATGATTATATTATGTGATGACAGTGGCTTCCTCAGTGATTCACTAAGTAACTTTTTATGGGCTACGTTTACTCGCAGCAATCCGTCCCATGATATTTATGGTGTTAACAGCTATTACGCTAATAAGCATTGGGGTTGTGACAATATAATTATAGATGCTCGAACTAAGCCACATCATGCACCTCCACTAATTCCCGATCCAGCTGTGGAGAAAAACATTAAGCGATTATTCGCAAAAGGTGCTAGTCTAGAGAAAATCAATATTTAATTAAAGGGCTGTTGCAACAGAACGATTAGTTCTACTTGCAACAGCCCCTTTAGTTAGACCTTAAATTTTTTCACCGCATCCTTCAGCTGTAATGCTAGCTCTGACAGCCTTTCACTGCCGTTGGCTATTTCTTGCATGGAAGCACTTTGTTCTTCTGTAGAAGCCGAAGCCTCCTCAGTACTAGCAGCATTTTGCTGCGCAATTGCCGCTAAACTCTCCATGATATTTACTATTTCATTTTTCCCAGCTTCCATATCACTGCTAAGAGTATCTATTTGAACTACTTTATCCTTCGTATTTTCTATTGCCTTTGCTAGGTCTTCAAAAACCTCCTTAGTAGTTTTAACTGCAGCTGTTTGAGCTTCAATAATTTGTTCTGAATTATTCATTGTTTGAACTGCATCTTTAGTTTTAATTTGAAGGTCTTTTACAATCTCGTTTATTTCCTCTGTAGAGCTAGAGGATTGCTCTGCTAGCTTGCGAATTTCCTCTGCTACAACAGCAAAGCCTCTTCCAGATTCTCCTGCCCTAGCTGCTTCAATAGCAGCATTTAGCGCCAAGAGATTTGTTTGCTCTGCAATCGAGGCGATTAGCTCTGTTGCAGCGTTAATTTTGTCTGAACTTGCATTGGTGTCCATTATAACTGCCTGTATTGTTTTGGAAGCCTGGTTGCTCTCGGCAGTCTTTTCTGTCAGCTCCTGTATGGCCATCTCACCCCTGCCCTTGAGTTTTTCAGTCTCTTCTGCTGCATTACCCAGCTCATTAGAGGCTTCTATCACTTCTTCCAAATCCCCTGATAGCTGGTTACTTCGACTAACACCCTTTTCCGTATCCTCAGCCTGCTGGTTAGCGCTTTTTGCTATTTCTTCTATTGTCCTGGCTACCTCTTCAGTGGCATCGGAGGATTGGTGAGAAATAGCTGTCAACTCTTCAGAGGAGGAGGCCAAGTGCTCCGAGGTTTCATGAATTTTTCCTATTATTTCTGAAATATTGTTGTTGATCTCATTAAATCCTACTGCTAGCTCTCCAATTTCATCAGAACGATTAGTAAACCTCTCACTAATTTTATTGCTAAAATCTCCCTCTGCCATTTTCTTAAACTGCTTCACAATGGATGCAATGGGCCTAGTTATAGATCTGCCAATAAAAGCAGTCACTATAATGCCAAAGGCTAAAAACGCACCAGTTATGATTACCAATGTAGTTCGCAGTTCGTTAACTCCAGCCATTACCTCATCTTCATGTACACTTATGGCTAAAGACCAGCCTGTGTCCCCCACAGGTGCAAAACCAGCATATATGTCATTTCCATTAAAGTGGTAGCTTCCTACCCCCTGCTCCGCCTCTAACATCCAAGTTAATAATTCTGCCAAATCAGCATAAGTATCATCACCTTGGGCAATATCAATATAATTTGCCTGCTCCATTACCAGATCTCTATCCCTATGGGCTATTACTGTGCCTTCTCCATCTATGATAAAGGCATAACCTGTTACACCATAGCGCATATCTTCCACAATCTCACTTATTATGTCCCCATCCACCATGGCTGTCAATACACCCACTATCTTCCCGTCCTCATCTGCAATCGGTGCAGCAAACACTACTGTAACCGTCTGGTTAAGCATACTAATTAAGGGGTCTGACATGTTAGCTTCTCCTGCCATGGCCAGCTGAAAGTACTCCCTACCAGAGACATCTGCCTCTTCCCCATGGCTTAGTCTAATATGCCCATCAGGAGTGGCCACTCCCATGTACTGATAGCCCATTCTTTCAGTTTCTCGCTCCAGTAAAGGCAGTTGTTCCTCCCAGTTCATACTCCTTACAGCATCTCTTTGAACAGTTGCCTCAAGAACTTCCACATTAGACCTAATCTCTCTCACCACTAAGTTACTGGTGTCCCTAGCTTTTTCCGGCAATACTTGGTCAATTTCATTCATTACTATATTGTGCGAATACTTATATGCCACAAATCCTAAGGCTCCACAAACCACTAGCAATAACATAGAAAAATAAATTATTAGCCGTGCACCCAACCTTTTCACAAATAATCCCCCTCTAATTTTCGCCAGTTTTTTTAATTATCTGACTTCTCTTTTGTTCCACCTATTTCCTGCCTCTAAAAACCTTTATAAAAAATTTTCTCTGTGCCATTTCTACAACAGTTACATAAAATATCATTAGAAGAAGTGGAGGTGATTAATTATATGCCTGGCAAGTTGACAGATGCTAAAATTAATATTTATCTACCAAGCAAGCGCCTACGCTTGTACTCAAGGGATCAGGTAGTAAAGGAGTACCCAGTAGCTATCGGTAAAGCGAATGACTCGGTACCCGGGTAAAAGAAAACCCCTAGGTAGCACATTAACTTTAATGTTATGTGTCTACCAAGGGGTACTTAATTAACTATTTAGTTTTTCTTCCAAGACTTCTTTTAGTAATTCTAAGGCACTTTCTTCCGTTGGGTCGTTAGTACCAAGTTGGCCGCGGAAGGCTTTGGATAAAATAACTTCTTGAAGTCTTCTAGCTTCTATCTCAATATTTATGTTATTTAAAACATTTTTTTCTAAGCCTACTAATCGTTTAACTAATTTATTAATTTGTTCAATTTCCTTTTTTGGAGGTAGTGGTATTAACAAAGAAGCTAATTTTTGCGCATTTATATTAGCCTGACCGACTTGTTGTGTAACCATACTCAAAAGTATATTGCGTCCAATAAAGCTATTTATATAAGTGCATACATAATCAGCCAATAATTCTTTAAAGACTAATCTAACTTTTATCAGATAAGAAGCATATGTCATTTTTCCAACATGTTCTTTTTTAACTACTGCAGTTTTTCCCACAAGCTCATAACTATTCGTCCGATTAAATAATAAATCAAATTCCTCCAAATTATGCTTTATTACATCCTCATGATCAAGTGGTAAGTACTTTAAATTAGTTAAATCAAGATTGCCATCAACTATATTTCCCATCCTCAAAACAGGAACTCCTTCATAGTTATCATTAGCCTTTGCTGATGTTCCGTATATTGAAAATTCAATCAACTCACCTAAACGAACCCAGCTCCAACCCCTAGGGAGCTCAAATGGTTTATTAAATTCACTATTAAAAGTACCTTTCTGTTGCTTTTTCGCTTTTGAATTTTTAATTTTTTCTATCTCTTTTAATAATACTTCTGAACCCACATCATCATTTGCCTTTCGCCACTCTGCCGTCAACTCACCACGAAAAGCTTTATCTAAAATAGCAGCACGGCGAAGTTCAAAAGTTTCTTTTGCTTCTTCAATTAATTGTTTGGCTTCGTCGATTTTGTTTAAGAGATTTTCGACTTTATTTGCTATGCGTTTTTGTTCTTGTAGCGGTGGTAATGCTATTGGGTATTTATCGACATCGCTCGGCCTGGCTCTAGTTAATGATCCACCTACTCCTGATACATTTGATGTTAATAAATTTCTAAAATAAGGTCCTTTAAATAGAAATAACAAAAACTTAGAATTTATTTTTCTATTAGCTATTATAATCCATTCTGTTGATGCTAACTGTCTATATGTACTTTTATGACCGACAGTCCAAACTCTATTAATTCTAGGGTTTATTTTGCAAAGTAATACATCATTTTCATAAACTAGATATTTATTAGAACCAATATCTTTTCCAGTCGCTATTTCAGGTATTTGCTCAGAATAACTAGGTACACTATACAATTCAAATGTTTCATCTGGATACTTTTTTGGTTGTATACCTCGTTTTATATCATTATCATTTATATCTTTTAATCTGGCCCACACCCAATTTCCAGGCACTTCATAAGGTTGCTCTTCTACAGGCACTAATGCTTCTTCTATTAATTCATCTAGGGTCTGTTCCTTTTGCTGCTTATTAACTTTCTTACTCATGCCCATACACCTCGGGCTTTTCTGCTACTTTTAGTGCATCTTTATGCTTTTCCTTTTCGCTATTAGCGCCATCAACTTCCTTTAATTCAATAACTACCTCATTTAACAAAGATAACGCTTGCTCTAATTTACCTATTGCTTCCTCTGCGGATTCTATTGGATCTGGTAGGTTATCATAGGCTGACAGGGATTCATCGGCTATTAGGCCAATATCCAAGCTATCATCTTTCTTCTTTATATCTTCTCTAGTGAAGACATTAAAGCGCTCATCCTTTACCTTACTGCGGTCTTTAGCTGTATATACCTTAATAAACCCATCAAAGTGTTTTGCTGTTAGTGGGGTCCTCTTACCGAAACTAGGCATATTTGTCCTCAGGTCATAAACCCAAACTTCTTTTGTGCTGTCCTTATCCGCTTTTTCCCTGGTAAAGAAGAGCACATTTGTCTTAACTCCCTGGGCATAAAAAATACCTGTAGGTAGTCTAAGAATAGTGTGCAGATTACATTTATTCATTAAGTCAGCACGAATCTTAGCACCTACACCGCTTTCAAAGAGTACATTGTCAGGTATTACTACTGCTGCTCTAGCTTTTCCATTTGACTTTAATGATCTGTAAATATGTTGTAAGAAGTTAAGCTGTTTATTAGTTGTAGTAAAGGTCAAATCATCTCGAGTTGGTCTCTCTCCACCCTGTTTGGTCCCGAATGGAGGGTTTGTCATTATAGCATCAAAGTTTTTATAGTCCTTGCCCATTTCAGACAGAGTATCCCCAAGTACAATTTCTCCTTGAATATCGTGCAGCATTGCATTCATCATGGCTAAGCGATGTGTATCCTTAACCAACTCTACACCAGTGAATGCTTGATTTCGTTGAAATTCTGCCTCTTTTTCTCCCAGGTCAAAATAATCATCAGTTTTACTGCGCACATGCTTGTCCGCAGCAATCATGAATCCAAAAGTTCCCGCAGCTGGGTCATTACATTTTTCACCTGGCTGTGGGTCGACTAGTTTTACAATTACATCAATTAAAGGCCTCGGGGTAAAGTACTGCCCGGCCCCTGATTTTGTCTCACTGGCGTTTTTCTCTAAAAGTCCCTCGTACAGGTCTCCTAGCCCTTCTTCCTTAGCACTGTACCAGTCTAATTTGTCAATAGAGCTAATAATCTTCTCTAAGTTTTTAGGCTCGTCAATATTAGTGGTTGCGTTTAAGTAAATTTGCTTCAAGGTATTATTGCTTTCTTGTCCTAAATCAAGCAATAGTTGTCGGTAGTGATTATGTAATTCAATTCCATGGAGCTTAGTTAATGACTCCCAGCGATACTCTTCAGGTATATGCTTTTCATTTTCAGTTTCTTTCATCATTTTAAGAAACAGTAAATATGTCAACTCGGTTACATACTGATGATAAGTAATGCCATCATCCCTTAACACATTACATAGGTTCCATAGCTTTTGTACAATTTCCTTATTCCCCATTTATGCCTGCTCCTTTTTCTGTCTTTGATATAATGCACTGTTTATTATATCAACTATTTCATGTAATTGGCCATCAAAAATTTTATCCATACGCTTATAACCACCAAATCTCTTAAATGGTTCAACTTCAAAAGCCTTTTCAGGATCTGGGCCTAAGATTGATTCTTGAAGCAATTGCTTTTCAATTCTCTTAAGCCAATCCTTTTGCACCTTTGGCCATACCTTCATCTTATAAATCTTATCCATGGCGGTTTTCACCCGCTCCTCGTGGCTAATGAGGGGGTCTCCAATTGCCTGCTGGCGAATAAAACTGATGATATCTGCTGCTATGTCCTCATTTTTGGCATCTCTCCATGCAGCTTGTAAGTTCTTTTCTGTAAAGCCTTTCTGGTCAAGCTCAATTCTCAGCTTCCTCAGTTCTTCCCTGGTTAAATCCTTTGGCCTTGTGCAAACCACTTTTAATGCAGGGATTAAATTCATGTTTTCCTTAATAAACTTATTAAAACCTTCAAGGTAGTCTTCAGGTTTTTCAGCGTTGCCATAACCACGAGTTGTACCAACTAACTTATCCTCATGGTCTGATATATATTGAAAATTTGGTCGCTCTCTATTTTCATCAATATATTGGAGAATTTCTTTTTTTGCTTTAAATTCCTTAACTACTTCTCGATCATCTGTTTTCTTTACCCAGTCTATAAGCTCTTCAACTGACTTACCACCTGATAGTACTTTAAAGTCATCTTGCTCTTTTTCTGTCCACTTCTGTTTTTTGCGCTGGATTTTTGCAATTAGTTCTTCTTTGTGCTGCTGGCGATGCTCTTGGTTATCTAGTTGATCTAGCTCATCTATGAGCTGGCTTACTGTAACAGAAGGCCTTGTTACTACTGGCTTCATGCTAGTATAAGGCCTTAATGTTTCATATAGCCCCACTGCATCAAAAATATTAAAGTGATCTTTATCTATTTCATCGCACCTTCTAGTTGCTCTACCTAACATTTGCTCATATAAAATTCTCGAGCGGACTCGGCGCAAAAATACCAAATTAGTTATACTCGGCACATCTATACCTGTTGTTAAGAGGTCTACAGTTACGGCGATATTAGGTAATCTTTCATTTTTAAATAGCTTAATAGCATGAAGAGGGTCTCTTATAGAGCCTGTAATCTTCATGACAGCATTATCCTCTACTTCTCCATATTTCTTCTCTAATTCATCTTTAAGAATTTTTACTACCAGGTCTGCATGATCATCAGTTGCAGCAAAAATTAATGTTTTCCCCTCTGCCTCCGGGTGAATATAATTAGCCAGTTCAGCTAAGATAACCCTATTGAAGTTCTCTGTGACTACTGATGTATTAAACTTAGCCACATCTATGTTTAATTCGTCCTCAAGGACTTCTTTCTCTACAGCGCCCGATGTATGATCATATTTCTCTACAGTTTCACCCACTGCCCAGTTAATACCATTTTGCTTTAATACTGTTTCGAACTGATAAGGTGGCTCATGGTCTATTAGGTACCCATCAATAACTGCTTCTCGGTATGAGTAATTAAAAACTGGCTCGCCAAATATTTCTACAGTATGAAGTGCCGGGGTCGCTGTCAACCCAATGCGCACCGCATCAAAGTAGTCCAATACTTTTCTATATTTGCTGACGTAGTCATTATGGTCCCTAAACTGCATTTCTACTTCAGTCATCTCTTTATCCAAGGTGTAACCCCTATGGGCTTCGTCTACGATAATGCAATCATATTGGTCAACAGTTGGTATGTCTTCATCTGTTTCGTTGTAGAAAAGCCTTTTTAAAACCCCTTGAACTGTGGCAATATGAACCTTAGTCTCTGGATTTGGCTTTTTATCCTCTAGAGATTGCAGCTCAAATATTTCAGTGAAAGTGTGAAAGCTCTCAAGTTTGGAATCTTTAAATGCTGCTTCCGCTTGCCTTCCTAATGCTGACCTATCTACCAGAAATAGAATGCGTTTAAATCTGTTTGTCTTAATAAGCCTATAAATTAAACCTATGGCCATTCTTGTCTTACCCGTTCCTGTTGCCATAGCAATTAAAGCTTCCCGCTTTTCTTCTTTTATTGCTTTTTCAACTGCTAAAATGGCATCCTCTTGATATGGGCGCAACCCTAAATACTCCATAGACTCATCTTCTAATCTCTCTGTTGCTTTAGCAATGTCTTGGTTTAACAGTCCCTTCAATCCATCAGGAGTATACCAATCCTTTAGCGGCCTGGGGTGGTTAGTAGCCTTGCGCGCGTCTAAAAACCATATCCCTGATTTGTGTTCTAGCTGTTTTATATAGGGCCTGCCGTTAGTTGAAAATAAAAAAGGCACATGAAAATCTCCCCATGGACCTAACAGAGATTCATCTCCATGCTTTATAACCAAGCTGGCGTACTCTTTTGCCTGCTGAATATCAGCCAGTACATCCCTATTCCTCTTTTTAGCCTCTAATATGCCTAAGAAGTCTAGTCCTGTAAATAAAGCATAATCGGCAAAGCCTTTTTTAAGAGGCCACTCTGCTATGGCTAAGTTGCGTCCTTTTTCCGGTCTATAGCCATGTCCAAAGCGTATTTTCTCTGTATCAGCTTCCCAGCCTGCTTGGCGAAGCTTTTGGTCAATTATAGTTCTGGTTTCTGCTTCAGTTAGGTTAAAGTTTGTACCATACAGCTTTGCATTCTTCTTGCGTTTTTCTTTATCATCTACATTAATATATTGTTGCTGTTGCCTTATTTTCTCCAGTTCACTTTGCAATTGGACTAATTTTTCTTCATATGTCTTATTTAGCGCGGTTAATTCCTCATTAAGCTCTGCTAAATTCTCTTCTTTCGGTTCTATATACTCTGGTTCTTTAAAATCCCATTCCCCGTACACTTGCATAAACCAAACGCTAATACGAAAGGCCAGCTGAAGCAATGTCTTCGCCTCGTCTGTGGATCCATAACCTGGTTCGTGAACTGCTTTATTGCCTATTTTTCGCAAGGTATGAAGCATGTCCAGTAATTCATCTGTTACCAGCTCGTCTCGTTTTAATATTCCCAATCGATCAACTTGAGACAAATCGCTAGCTTCGGTCATTCCTTCAAGGGCAACTATGTATTTAGAGAGGGTTTCACCAAACATACGCAACTTAACAAGAGTTGTGTTTGGATCAACATACACATTCCGCTCAGCTATTTCCGCTAGATTTGCTAAGTTAGTCCAGTTATCTGAAAGAAATTGAAAGTTACTCTTTTGCAAAGCTCTCACTCTCCTACCGAAAGCATTAGTAAAGTTTATTATAACATATCTAGCTTTTTTACCCAAATAATTACATATTTTAAGTCTTCACCAAATATATTTTGTCACCATCATATGAGCCTATAATACTTAAAGGCCTCTTCTATAGGCTTTACTTTGTTTTCTGGGCAAGGGTTCCCTCTTTTGCTTTCATCATGACGATTAGGGGCCTTTCTTATAATAATTCCATGTTTCTCCTTTACATCTGCAATCCAGCATGATTTAGGAAGAAAGCCATAGTTTTCTTTTACCCACTGCTGGAGTTGTTTATAAGTGCTCATTTTCACACCTCTCTCCTAAATTTACCAAAAAAACTTGTTATACTGCTACATTTTCTTTACTTAACCCTTTAATTATCTGGAGAAAATAATTTAAGCTATTATTGTTTTGTTCTGCTCTGAAAACGGAAAAATGCGGAGAAAACTTTTGAGCTATTTCAAATGCTGTTAATTTGAGATTTAGTTTATCATATATCATGTGAGTTAATTTTTCTTTTGGATTGACTATATTATCAGTGATTCCTGATGGCTGATAATCACTATCCAATACTTGATTTATACAATTTCCATCTGCTAAGATCCACGCCTCTAATTCTCTAACTATAACACTAACTTTATAATTATCACCGGAACACACTTTTACTTTTTCTGCTGTAATATCAACAGATACATCGTTATCAATATCTGGCATAAATATTACAAAATCAGCACCAAGCCCGTACTTGCAAGCCTTATAATGTTTCTCTGCATTTTTAAACATACTTGGCCTTCCACCAGTATCTATGATATCTATACTCACTCCGTAATTTTTAAAATAATCTATGAGGCTAGAAAAAAATATTCTATCTGATTGACCTTCTACTACTAAAGCTATTTTCATCTAATTGTCCCTCCTTTAAGGTAACCTGAAAGCCATAGTTCTTCCATTGAAAATGCAGTAAGGAACTCTTCAATTTTCTCAATTTTAAACCCTGGTACTACACGTGTCTGCCCTTCTATTTTATCCACTAGATATATTTCTTCGGGCTTTAACCATTTAACTATTTCTGCACTATGCGTAGTTACTAATATTTGTTTGTTTTTGGAAACTTCTCTCATTACCTCTACTAGTACTTGAAGTGACTGTGGGTGTAAGCACCTTTCCGGTTCATCTATTGTAATCACATTTGTTTCTTTATCCTGAAATAAAATTGCAACCAGTATTGATAAGAGTCTAATGGTTCCATCTGAAATCATTTTAGGCAAAAAAACATCTTTTTCATTTTCAACAATTTTATATCCTAACGAAGCATCAAATTGACGCTCAACTTTCCATGTATCAAATGAGGGAATAATAGCTTTCATTAATGATTTAATTCTATCTTTAACTGCTTTATCAGATTGTAAGCGTTGTAACATTATAGCTAAATTACTTGCGTCCTCCTCTAAAAACTGGTCATTCTCACTATTAGACGGTTTCCGAGCTAAGTTATGATCTATATTGTAAAATTTCCAATTTGATATCAAGTCTCCTAATAATAGATTTGCGATAGATACAAAATTTGCATCTAAAAAAAGCTTATTGTTAGTATTTTTTTGTAACTCTAGTTTATCTTCTTTTATTGAAGTTGGAGATAGCTCTTCATGATTATTATTCACTTTAACTATATTCTTTGTTCTATCAAACTGACTAAAGGTTTTCACTGACTCCATTTCAAACATTGTTTTAAGTGCTTCTTTATGAATATAGGTATTATTTTTCGTATGAGCTAGTTGCAAATAATATGAAGAATTACTAGGCTGAAATAGTTGCTCGTTTGACCTGAATTTAATAAAATCAAGCATAAATTCTAGTTCTATTTCAATTTTTTCTGTACTTCTTCTCCCTTTGCTTAATAAATTTTTCCAACCAAATCTATTGCCTACCGCATGTCCAACATTACTATTTAACGATTCCTTTAAAAACTTTAGGGAATCAATTAAGTTTGATTTTCCTGAACCATTGGATCCAATAAATACACAAAAGTTGTTGAGCTGTAATTCTATATTATGAAAACTTTTATAATTTCTTAACCCTAATTTATTAATCATTAGTCATAATCCTCCTAATTTTTGAGTTTTAAAAATTCCTTAAAGCCGTAAACCTTGAAAAAGTTGGGCATTAATAAAATTTTACAATTGTTAAATTATTTCTACAGTTTCCCTAATTTTCCTACAAAGAAATAAAAAATATATTTTAAGCTTCTTAAAGGTTCATATAACCACCTGTCCCATGATAGCAATAAGTTTTCCTTTAACATAACTTGATAACGGTATTAAATACCTTAGAGCTAGAGAAAGTTAAGAAACCGTAGATTATTCTACGGTTTCTTTCTTTTTCATGTATCTATTATCAAATTCAGGCCATCGTACATTATATTTAAGTCGCGCAAGTTCAAAGTCATCAGCAAACTTTTGATACTGCTCCTCAGTTAGTTCGCTTTCGTCTATTTCTTTACCATCACTGGTAACAAAAGATATTCCTATGAGTTTAAGCTGATTTTTTTCTTTCACCAATATCCCTCCTGGTGAAATATATGACCCATGAGGGATGTCCTATAACTCACCCTACAAAGCTAGTAGCGCATATTTTATCAATCTGTCCAGTATGTATTGTACATGGTAAACTTTAGCTTCATAGGGATACGCTAAGGCAACATGTTATATTTACCAACAACCTGTTCCCATCTGCAATGCTATAATAAGTATGGCAAATCTTAAAAACCCTATCCCTCCGCTATAACTTAATGTTTACCTTATCTAAATCTATAGAATGATAAGGAGTGGCAAGTTATGGCATTACCTTTTTTCTCACCAAAAGCTGTTCTCTATGGACGAGTAAGTACTGAAGAACAGGCTTCCAAAGAGAACTCAATTCCCGCTCAAATTCATGCAATCAAAAAGTTTGCTTTAGATAACGGCATAGAGGTAATCGATGAGTACCTGGATGAAGGCAAGTCAGCTAGAACTACTGACCGTCCCCAATTTCAGAAAATGATTAGTGCTGCTAAAAAAAAAGAGAAAGAATTTTCTATAATACTAGTTCATAAAACAGATAGATTTGCAAGAAATAGGTCTGATTCTGTTATCTATAAATCATTATTAAAAAGAGAATGTGGCGTAGATGTTATTAGTGTTGCTGAAAACTTCGATGATTCACCTACAGGTAAGCTTCTAGAGGGCATGATGGAAGTAATCGCTGAGTTTCACTCTTCAAACCTGGCGCAAGAAGTTATCAAGGGTATGAGCCAAAAAGCTAGTACGGGAGTATATGTTGGAAGGACTCCGTACGGTTATATTCATAATGAAACAACGAAAAAATTAGAAATTAATGTAGAAGAAGCTAAGGTTGTTAAAATGATATTTGAGATGTACTCCAAAGGAGATAGTTTTGCTACTATCAAAAAGACTCTTAACTTAACTGATACTTTCACACGGCAAGGTAAGTTGTGGGATTCTTCTTCTATTAAGCGAATTATTAAAAATCCTGTGTATATAGGAAAGTATATATGGAATAAGAAATCTAAATCAAAAATTGTAAATAATGACCAAGATGATTGGATCGTGCTAGATAATGCTCATGAACCAATTATAACCACTGAGCTGTTTGATAAGGCACATGCAGTTTTAAAATCAAAACAAACAATGGTTGGGCCTTCTATGAAAAGTCGTTATTTGCTTTCCTCTATCATTAAATGTGGTCACTGTGGTCATAACATGATTGGGGAGAAAAAGAAACATGTGAGTGGCAAAACTTATTATAGATATGTATGCGGCAATTATCTGAACCATAAGATGTGCTTTTATAACTTTGTTCATAAGGAAGAGATTGAAGAATTTATAATTGCTGAAATAAGAAAGATTGTTTCTACTAGTACTGTCGATTCTAATTCTGTGGTATCTATAGAAGCTGATACCCAAACCCCAGAGAAAGGATTACTAGAGGCAAGGCAAAAGAAAATAAGTTACAAGTTTCAAAGGCAACTGGAAGCTTATGAAGCAGGAATAATCACTTTAGAGGAATTACAGCAAGCAAAAGAAAGAGTTGCTTTAGAGGAAGCAGAGATACAAGAGGAGCTTAAAAGACTAGAAAAAAAGTCTAATGAATTAGATATAGGAGAACAGCTTAGTTTGCATTTTAGCAGCTTTGAAGAAGTTTTAGCATCTAATGATACTAAACAAATAAAGTTATGGCTTAAAGAACGGGTAAATAAGATAGAAGTGTTCGATAAGAATAATATCAAAATAAAATATAAACATGTAATTTAAGATGTTATAATAATTGAGACTTTTGCAAAATAAGCTTTTTGCTTAAAAGTTGACTTTACCAATCAGCTGATCTTGCTAGTTTGACTTGAATAAAGTAAAGATTTCACTCTTTTTTGACTCACCATTTACAATGTGGCTAAAAAAGGGCAGACTAGCAGAATTTCGAATTTCTAGGTTTAAAATGTGTTTTTTGCTATTTATGCAGCTACTTTAGCTTTGGCATTAGACTTCTTGAGTGCCAGTGCTGATGTTAGTAGTACTATTGCATTTAGGTATACATGTGTTTTAACTTTTTCAATACCACTCACATGTAAGTCATTGACTGTCAGATGTTCTT